>NZ_KV794152.1:292595-400925 GCF_001808665.1 Streptococcus sp. HMSC070B10
TATGCTACAGATTCAGGAAAGATTGTTCGTAATAAATGGGAAAAGATTAAGGGCACATGGTACTATTTTAACAGTGATGGTTTGATGGCTAGTAATCAGTGGAAAGATGCTTACTATCTAAAAAATAGTGGAGCAATGGCTGAAAAAGAATGGATTTTTGATAAATCTTATAATAGCTGGTTTTACCTAAAATCAGGTGGTGCTTATGCTTCACGTGAATGGATTGGTGCTTATTACCTAAAATCTGGTGGTTATATGGCCAAGAATGAATGGATTTTTGATCCTAACTACAATGCATGGTACTACCTAAAAGAAGATGGAAGTTATGTTACTGGTGGTTTTAATATTAAAAATAAAGAGTATTTCTTCCAGAGTGATGGAAAGTGGATTCAAAGCCCCAAATATTTTAAGGTTAAACCAATCACAGCCTATATTTATAGCGAATCAGGAGATATTTTGAGCTATGTCAATCAGGGAAGTATTGTGACCCATGATGGCTCTAAAAGCAAGGGTAGTCGTCTAGCTGTTTCAATATCAGGCTTGTCTGGTTATATGAATCAAAGCGATTTGACTTTAGTTGAGGAAGGAAGTGAGTTTATTCCTCACTATACTACTGACGGAAGATTCCTATATCATGAGCTTTCTCCATACACTAGTATTCGGGTAGCTCCACATACTTCAGCTATGAAAATTGGTAAGAAGTATTATTCAAAGGATGGAGAACATTTCGATGGGTTTACTATCAAAAATCGTTTCCTTTTCAAGAATTTAACTGAACCAACCAACTATAGTGCGGATGAATTAAATAGAGTTTATTCGATTATGAATGTCCAAAACAGTCGTCTTGCCGGTAAAGGAACAATTTTTAAAGAAGCTGAAAAACGTTACGGTGTCAATGCTCTCTATTTAATGGCTCATAGTGCACTAGAAAGTGCTTGGGGACGTAGCCAAATTGCTAATGATAAAAATAACTTCTTCGGAATAGCTGCTTACGATACCAGTCCCTATGATTCAGCTAAGAAATTTGATGATGTAGATAAAGGAATTCTTGGTGCGGCCAAGTGGATTCGTGAGAACTATATTGACCGTGGAAGGGATCACCTAGGAAATAAAGCGACAGGAATGAATGTACGCTATGCATCAGATCCGTACTGGGGTGAAAAAATAGCTAGTATCATGATGAATATCAATAGTCGACTTGGTGGAAAAGATTAAAAAGATAAGCAACGATAACTGCTGAAAAGTGGTTGTCGTTTTTTTATTTTTCCGTAGATTTAAGAAGATAAAATGGAGTGAAGTATAGTCAAAAAGCCGTTTCAAAGCGGTTTTTTTGTTATAATGAAGGGGAGAATTATTGACATTAAAGGAGAAAAACATGACATTTGAAGAAATGCTGCCTGGCTTAAAGGCTAAGAAAAAATATGTACGAACAGGTTGGGGAGGAGCTGAAAACTATGTCCAACTCTTTGACACCATTGAACAAAACGGGGTTGCACTTGAAGTGACACCCTATTTCCTAATCAACGTGTCTGGAGAAGGAGAAGGTTTTTCTATGTGGAGTCCGACACCTTGTGATGTTTTGGCGACGGATTGGGTAGAAGTGCATGACTAGACGTGTACTCATTACAGGGGTGAGTTCAGGTATTGGTCTGGCTCAAGGTCGACTTTTTTTAGAAAAAGGTTATCAAGTTTTCGGAGTGGACCAAGGTGAAAATCCACTATTAGAGGGTGATTTCCACTTTCTACAGAGAGATTTGACCTTGGGCTTAGAGCCTATTTTTGATTGGTGTCCTCAAGTTGATGTTTTGTGCAATACTGCTGGAGTTTTGGATGATTACAAACCACTTTTGGAACAGGCAGCGCAGGAAATTCAAGAAATTTTTGAAATTAATTATATGACTCCTGTTGAGTTGACTCGCTATTATTTGACACAAATGTTGGAAAATAAAAAGGGGACCATCATTAATATGTGTTCCATTGCTTCTAGCCTAGCAGGTGGAGGTGGTCACGCCTATACTTCATCTAAGCATGCCTTGGCAGGCTTTACCAAGCAGTTGGCTCTAGACTATGCTGAAGCTGGAATTCAGGTCTTTGGTATCGCTCCAGGAGCAGTCAAGACGGGTATGACCGCTGCCGACTTTGAACCAGGTGGTTTAGCGGACTGGGTGGCTAGTGAAACGCCAATCAAACGCTGGATTGAGCCAGAGGAAATAGCAGAAATCAGCCTTTTCTTAGCAAGTGGGAAAGCGAGTGCCATGCAAGGACAAATATTGACAATAGACGGTGGATGGTCTTTGAAGTAGGAGGATCTGATGGAAATCAAAAATCACAGAAGAGAATGCATCGCAAGAAGTCTTGAAAGTCAAAGCAGAATTATTAGGATTTCCAGAACTGGACAAAACCTCTTACATGAATTGGAAGGTGAATGATGAGAAACCAACTAGCTCTTAGTGGTGAAAAAATTATTGAAAAAGTTTATCCTCAGCTATTTCACCACATTGGCATGATTCGTGGGGAATACTTATTGAGGGAGCTTAACCAAAACATCCTGTTACCAAGTTGTCAGCAATTTGTAAAAGATTATCTAGATACTATTTGCTCCTTGTACTCAGATGAAGAGGTATGGTACCGTTTTTCTGAATTAACGAATACAGAAGCCAATTGTTTAGAGGGGACTAAAGAGTATTTTTACGAAAATCATCCCTTGTTTGGCTATAGAGGAACCAGGCGTTTACTGGCGTGTTTGGATGAATTTCAGGCTGAGGCAAATGTCGTTACAGAAGTTTATCAAACCAATCCCAATCTGTCTCTTATTTTTCCTTTTGTCAATGATGCTGACCAATTAAACCAAGCTATTAGAGTATTGCGTGAGCATGGTTTTACTGGGAAAATCGGCACAATGGTTGAATTACCTTCAGCTTATTTTGACTTGGACAGGATACTGGAAACGGGTATTTCAAAGATTATAGTTGGAATGAATGATTTGACTTCTTTTGTTTTTGCGACTGTGAGAAACAGTCAATGGCATGATATGGAAAGTCCAATTATGTTAGATATGCTAAGAGATATGCAGGATAAAGCAAGGATGAAAAAGATTGACTTTGCTGTAGCAGGCTATCTGAATGATTCTTTCATACAAAAAATGAATCAGTTGGGTATCAAGTGCATTATTCACTACAGTTCTATTCTAGAGATTTTTGATTTAGAAATTGACCATCTAGATCATCTCAAACATATAAAAGAAGAAAGTAAGAAATTACAAAGGAGCACCCATGACACCGCAAGAAATGTGGAATGCATACAAGAAAACTAACCCCTCTATAGGAGATGAAATCGATGCTTGGGCTTTTGGAGTAGATGCCGATCTCTTGGCAGATTTGGTTTTAAGAGGCGAAAAAACTGCAACAGCATCAGCCTACGATCTCTATGCACTAGAAGCCGAGTCTCTTCCTCAAGAAGGAACTTTTGATGTCATTTTAGATAGTCAAAATCAGGCTGTCTGTATTGTCGAAATTACAAAGGTTTCTGTCCAGCCCTTCAATCAAGTTTCTGCTCAACATGCCTTTAAGGAAGGGGAAGGTGACAAATCCCTAGCCTATTGGCGGCAGGTTCATGAGGATTGTTTCGCCGAGTGGTTGAGAGAAGCAGGACTGACTTTTACACCTGAAAGCAAGGTTGTTTTAGAAGAATTTCGCAAGGTCTACCCACTGTAGACTGCTAGAAGGAAGAAAGTTTTGGAAATGACCGTCCAATCCTTTTTTCTTAAGCAAAACATGATATAATAAGTTTGTTTGAAGAAGAGCAAAAGCTCTTAAACTTAGATAGGAGAAAATTATGCAAGCAGTTGAACATTTTATTAAGCAATTTGTTCCTGAACATTATGATTTATTTTTAGACTTGAGTCGTGAGACCAAGACATTTTCTGGGAAGGTGACCATTACTGGTCAAGCACAGAGCGACCGTATTTCCCTGCACCAAAAAGACTTAGAAATTGCTTCTGTAGAAGTTGCAGGTCAAGCTCGTCCATTTACAGTTGACCATGAAAATGAAGCCCTTCATATCGAATTGGCTGAAGCTGGTCAAGTTGAAGTGGTTATCGCCTTTTCAGGAAAAATTACAGACAACATGACAGGGATTTACCCTTCTTATTACACAGTTGATGGAGTCAAGAAGGAAGTCTTGTCTACTCAGTTCGAGAGCCATTTTGCGCGTGAAGCCTTCCCATGTGTGGATGAGCCAGAAGCCAAAGCAACTTTTGACCTCTCTCTACGTTTTGACCAAGCAGAAGGTGAATTGGCCTTGTCAAACATGCCTGAGATTGATGTTGAAAACCGTAAGGAAACAGGTATCTGGAAGTTTGAGACAACACCTCGCATGTCTTCTTACTTGTTGGCCTTTGTTGCTGGTGATTTGCAAGGTGTGACGGCTAAAACTAAAAACGGTACCCTCGTAGGTGTTTATTCAACCAAAGCTCATCCACTATCAAACCTTGATTTCTCACTGGATATCGCTGTTCGCTCTATCGAGTTTTACGAAGATTACTATGGAGTTAAATACCCAATCCCTCAATCTCTCCACATCGCCCTTCCTGACTTCTCAGCTGGTGCTATGGAAAACTGGGGGCTTGTGACCTACCGTGAAGTTTACTTGGTTGTGGATGAAAACTCAACATTTGCTAGCCGTCAACAAGTTGCCCTAGTTGTGGCCCATGAATTGGCTCACCAATGGTTTGGGAACCTCGTTACTATGAAATGGTGGGATGACCTTTGGCTCAATGAAAGCTTTGCTAACATGATGGAGTACGTCTGTGTGGATGCTATTGAACCAAGCTGGAATATCTTTGAAGATTTCCAAACAGGTGGTGTTCCGTCTGCCTTGAAACGTGATGCGACGGATGGTGTTCAATCTGTTCACGTCGAAGTTAAACATCCAGATGAAATCAATACGCTCTTTGACGGAGCTATCGTCTATGCCAAAGGAAGTCGCCTCATGCATATGCTTCGTCGTTGGCTAGGTGATGCCGATTTTGCCAAAGGTTTGCATGCCTACTTTGAAAAACATCAATACAGCAATACAATTGGTCGTGACCTTTGGGATGCACTTGGTCAAGCGTCTGGACGTGATGTCGCAGCCTTCATGGATTCTTGGTTGGAACAACCTGGTTACCCAGTTCTCACTGTCAAAGTTGAAAATGATGTCTTGAAGATCTCACAAAAACAATTCTTTATCGGTGAGCACGAAGACAAGAACCGTCTCTGGGTTGTGCCACTAAACAGCAACTGGAAAGGCTTGCCTGATACACTCGAAACTGAAAGCATCGAAATCCCTGGCTACGCAGCCCTTCTTGCTGAAAATGAAGGAGCTCTTCGTCTCAATACTGAAAATACAGCTCACTACATTACAGACTATCAAGGAGACTTGCTAGATGCTATTCTTGCTGACCTAGTTGAGCTTGATAATACAAGTAAACTGCAAATCGTCCAAGAACGTCGCTTGCTTGCTGAAGCAGGGCATATTTCTTATGCAGACTTGCTTCCAGTACTTGATAAACTCGCTAAAGAAGAATCTTACCTTGTCGTTTCAGCTGTTTCTCAAGTAATTTCTGCTCTTGAGCGCTTTATAGATGAAGGAACAGAAGCTGAAAGAGCCTTCAAAGCCTTGGTTGCTAAATTGGCTCGTCACAACTATGACCGTCTTGGTTTTGAAGCTAAAGATGGCGAATCAGATGAGGATGAGTTGGTTCGTCAGTTGGCTGTTTCTATGATGATTCGCTCAAATGATGCAGAAGCTAGTCAAGTCGCTAGCCAAATCTTCGCGGCTCACAAGGAGAATCTTGCAGGACTCCCAGCAGCAATTCGCTCACAAGTTCTGATCAATGAGATGAAACATCATGAGACTAAAGACTTGTTAGCACTTTATCTTGATACTTACACTCACGCAACAGATGCTGTCTTTAAACGCCAGTTGGCAGCTGCTCTTGCATACAGTACAGATGCGGACAATATCCAAACCTTGATTACTTCTTGGAAGGACAAATTTGTGGTCAAACCACAAGACTTGTCTGCTTGGTACTTCCAGTTCTTAAGCCATCAAGCAACTCAGGAAACAGCATGGTCTTGGGCTCGTGAAAATTGGGCTTGGATTAAGGCAGCTCTTGGTAGAGATATGAGCTTTGATAGCTTTGTTATCCTTCCTGCTCACGTATTTAAGACTCAGCAACGCTTGGCAGAGTACAAGGAATTCTTTGAGCCACAACTTTCTGATCTTGCTCTTAGCCGTAACATCGGTATGGGAATTAAAGAAATTGCAGCGCGTGTTGATCTGATTAACCGTGAAAAAGTTGCAGTGGAAGCAGTCGTTCTTCAATACGGAAATGCATAAATAAGCCTAAAATAAAAAGAAAACTCAGCTATCTCATGTAAAATGCAGAGAGTTGAGTTTTTTTTAAGGCAAATTTGGTATAATGGTTTTAATAAGGAGGAGTTTCTCATGATAAAAATCTTATTAGTTGAGGATGACCTAGGCCTGTCAAATTCAGTATTTGACTTTTTAGACGATTTTGCGGATGTCATGCAGGTATTTGATGGAGAAGAAGGTCTCTATGAAGCTGAGAGTGGCGTCTATGACTTGATTTTGCTGGATTTGATGTTACCTGAAAAAAATGGCTTCCAAGTCTTGAAAGAATTGCGTGAAAAAGGGATTACGACACCAGTTCTGATTATGACTGCCAAGGAAAGCTTGGATGACAAGGGACATGGATTTGAGTTGGGAGCGGATGATTATCTGACCAAGCCTTTCTACCTAGAAGAACTCAAAATGCGGATTCAAGCCCTTCTCAAACGTTCAGGTAAATTTAATGAAAACACCTTAACTTATGGAAATATCGTGGTTAATTTGTCTACAAATACCGTTAAGGTTGAAGATACTCCCGTCGAATTGCTGGGGAAAGAGTTCGATTTACTAGTTTATTTCCTTCAAAATCAAAATGTTATTTTGCCGAAGACTCAGATTTTTGATCGTCTATGGGGATTTGATAGTGATACAACGATTTCTGTTGTCGAAGTCTATGTTTCAAAAGTTCGTAAGAAATTAAAAGGAACCACTTTTGCAGAGAATTTGCAAACCTTGCGTAGTGTTGGGTATATTTTAAAAGATGTTCAGTAAACTAAAAAAAACATGGTATGCGGATGACTTTAGTTACTTTATCCGCAACTTCGGTGTCTTCACCCTGATTTTCTCTACCATGACTCTGATTATTTTGCAGGTCATGCATTCGAGTCTCTATACTTCGGTGGATGATACGCTCCATGGCTTGAGTAACAATCCTCAGGCAGTTATTCAGCTTGCGGTAAATAGGGCGACAGAAGAGATTAAAGATTTAGAGAATGCTGCTACAGATACTAGCAAGACTGAGATAAAACCCAATGTCAGTTCCAATACGGAGGTTATTCTTTTTGATAAGAATTTTACCCAGCTCCTTTCTGGAAATCGATTTTTGGGATTGGATAAGATTAAGCTAGAGAAGAAAGAACTAGGCCATATCTATCAAATTCAGGTTTTTAATAGCTATGGACAGGAAGAAATCTATCGCATGATTTTGATGGAAACCAATATCAGTTCGGTTTCAACCAATATCAAGTATGCGGCTGTCTTGATTAATACCAGTCAGTTGGAGCAAGCCAGTCAAAAGCATGAGCAACTGATTGTGGTCGTGATGGCTAGTTTTTGGATTTTGTCTTTGATTGCCAGTCTCTATCTAGCTCGAGTCAGTGTCCGACCTCTGATTGAGAGTATGCAGAGGCAGCAGTCTTTTGTGGAAAATGCCAGTCATGAGTTACGAACTCCACTTGCAGTTCTGCAAAATCGTTTAGAGACCCTTTTTCGTAAGCCAGAAGCTACCATTATGGATGTGAGCGAAAGCATTGCATCGAGTTTGGAAGAAGTCCGAAATATGCGTTTTTTGACGACAAACTTGCTGAACTTAGCTCGACGAGATGATGGAATTAAGCCAGAACTTGCAGAAGTTCCAACTAGCTTTTTTAACACGACTTTCACAAACTATGAGATGATTGCTTCTGAAAATGACCGTGTCTTCCGTTTTGAAAATCGCATTCATAGAACGATTGTCACAGATCAGCTTCTTTTGAAACAATTGATGACCATCCTGTTTGATAATGCTATCAAATATACTGAGGAGGATGGTGAAATTGATTTTATGATTTCAGCGACTGATCGTAATCTATATTTGCTAGTTTCCGACAATGGAGTCGGTATTTCAGCAGAAGATAAGAAGAAAATTTTTGATCGTTTTTATCGAGTGGATAAGGCTAGAACCCGTCAAAAAGGTGGTTTTGGTTTAGGATTATCCCTAGCCAAGCAAATTGTAGATGCCCTAAAAGGAACCATTGCTGTTAAAGATAATAAACCAAAGGGAACAATCTTTGAAGTGAAAATTGCCATCCACACACCATCGAAAAAGAAAAAATAAAAATATCGCTCCAGATGGGGCGATATTTTGGATTTATCTTCTACGTTTTTGTTTGATAATAGACCGTTGAACTTTTAAAACAAGTAAGCTGGATCCGATTGCTGCGGCAAATGCAAGAGCAGTTGATAATTTTAATGCTAAAAAGATAAAACTAAAGATAGCAATACAGATACAAAAAACAGCGATATTAACAAAAAATAGGATTTCCTTGAGATTGGCATCAGATTGCGCTTCAGGTGTATAATCTTGATAGCGAGGAACCTGTTGGCTTAATTCTTCTTGATAGTCTACCTCATAGGACTGTAATTTTCTTACGGGCATTATTCTCTCCTTAACAGTACATACCTATTTTATCATTTTTTCAGCAGAGAATTATTACAGAAAGGTTACAATAAGAATAAAGTCCCTTTTCAAAATCACTTTTCTTGACACCATAATGTGAAAATGATAGGATGGATGGACACCAAATATTTATTAATATTCATAATTGCTTATATTTCTAAGAAAATAGAGCTACCAATTGATTCATTTTTAGGAAAATTATTTCCTTATTTTCTTTATTTTATTTAATTTGATTAGTGAGATTTGTTTTGAATACAGAGACAGATTTTCTGTCTCCTATTTTTATAGTAGTGAGGTGTCTAATTGATACCTCTTGGAAAAGTTAAAGGAGATAAGCATGTATCTTGCTATCAAAGAAATATTACGAAACAAACTTCGATATAGTTTGATTCTAACTACCATTTTTCTTATCGCTTTTATGGTCTTTTTTATGACCAGTCTAGCTCTTGGTCTTGTGCGAAACAACCGGGCAGCTATTGATAATTGGCAAGCGACGGGTATAGTTTTATCTGACTACGCAAATGATAATTTGACAGCATCTTTTATTCCTGAAAAGGACTATAAGGATAAGAGTTCTAAAGAGGCTGCTCCACTAGGGTATATGTTTGCTGTGACCAATCTAGTCGATGATAGTGAAAAGGTCAATGTTTCCATCTTTTCTCAAGAGTGGGACGCTTTTATCTCTCCTAGTTTGACGGAGGGCCGTTATCCTGAAGGGGATGATGAGGTGGTCGTGGATCAGTCCTTTGAAAACTATGGAATGAAGTTGGGTGATGCCATTCAGCTCAATGGAAGCGAAGTAAGTTACAAGATTGTAGGGCTGACTAAAGGAAATAAGTTTTTTACTGAGCCAGTTGTCTTTACGAGTTTGACAACTTATTGGACCTTACAAGGAACTTTAAAATCTAATAAATCCATCTCTGCCTTGGTATTGAAAAATGATATAGAAGTGGCTGGCGATGGACTGAAACAGATTTCTATTCCAAAAATGATATCGAAAATTCCTGGTTACACACCACAGGTTAATGTATTTTCAGGAATGATTCTCGCTATGATTGTTATTACAGGCTTGATTGTGGGTATTTTTGTTTATATCATTACCATTCAAAAACTAGGGCTTTATGGAATAATGCGGGCTCAAGGAATACAGCTCAAAACCATTGTATGGTCTCTGTTCTGTCAAATCTTTCTTTTGTCTGGTATGGGAATTGCTCTAGCCTTGCTGGCTGTTGGAGGAGTGATTTTAGTCTTGCCAGCTACCTTCTTTTTCTACCCAAGTTGGTTAGCCTATTCTGTCCTAAGCTTGGTGATTTGTTTGATGGCCATGCTAGGTGGTGTCATTTCACTTCCACGCTTGCTAAAGGTGGACCCGATTACTGCGATTGCAGAATGATAAGGAGAATAGTATGACAGCATTGATTGAAATGACTCAAGTGACAAAAACTTACGGGGAAGGAAAGATGAAAGTCATAGCTCTACATGAGACGAATTTTCAGCTAAATGCGGGAGAGTTCGTGGCGATCGTTGGGCCATCAGGTTCTGGAAAGACAACCTTTCTAACGACTCTAGGACAACTTCAGGAAGCATCGAGTGGAAAGATTTTAGTTAAGGGGAAGGAAACAGGCAGTTTGACGGAGAAGGAGAAAACAGACCTCCGTTTTAGAGAGTTTGGCTTCATTCTCCAGGCGTCAAACTTAATTCCTTTTCTAACGGTCAAGGAACAGCTGGATTTGATTGACAGACTGGATAAGGGAAAAAATAGTAAAAGTGACCGGAAAGAACTTTTTGACTTGTTGGATTTGGAAAAAGTACAAGATCAGTATCCCAAGGCATTGTCAGGTGGAGAACGTCAACGAGCTGCGATTGCTAGAGCCCTCTATAACAATCCAAGCATTGTGCTTGCTGATGAGCCAACAGCTAGTCTGGATACCCAGCGTGCCTACCAAGTAACGGAGATGTTGGCTGGTATTGCACATGAACAAGGTAGAGGAGTTGTTATGATTACACATGATACACGACTTCTTGATAAGGTTGACCGTATTTATATCATGAATGATGGTCACCTAGTTGAAGAAACACATGCATAAAAAGAGTGTGAATGGTGTTGGTTACTGTTCACTTTTTAATTTCAAAATTTAAAAATAAGACTTACTTTTTGTAAAACTCCCAGTATTCATAGCTGATTTTGCAGAAATGTGGTATAATTTTTCTTATGGAAAAGATTATCATTACAGCAACTGCTGAAAGTATTGAACAAGTTGAACAACTACTCGAAGCTGGCGTAGACCGTATCTATGTCGGTGAGAAAGATTTTGGCCTTCGTCTGCCAACAACCTTTAGTCATGACCAATTGCGTGAAATCGCTAAGCTGGTTCATGATGCTGGTAAGGAATTGATCGTTGCAGTCAATGCCCTCATGCACCAAGATATGATGGACCGTATCAAGCCTTTCTTAGACTTTTTGGAAGAAATCAAGACAGACTACATTACGATTGGAGACGCAGGCGTTTTTTACGTGGTCAACCGCGATGCCTATTCCTTTAAGACCATCTACGATGCTTCAACCATGGTAACAAGCAGTCGTCAGATTAACTTCTGGGGACAAAAGGCTGGTGCCTCTGAGGCTGTTTTGGCGCGTGAAATTCCATCTGCTGAACTTTTCAAAATGCCAGAGATTTTGGAAATTCCTGCTGAAGTTTTGGTTTATGGTGCTAGTGTTATTCACCATTCTAAACGTCCACTCTTGCAAAACTACTATAACTTCACGCATATCGATGATGAAAAGACCCGTAAACGTGACCTCTTCTTGGCTGAACCAAGCGACCCAGAGAGCCACTACTCCATCTTTGAAGACAATCATGGTACTCACATCTTTGCTAATAACGACCTTGATTTGATGACCAAATTGACAGAATTGGTAGAGCATGGTTTTACTCACTGGAAATTAGAAGGTCTTTATACACCTGGTCAGAACTTTGTTGAGATTGCAAAACTCTTTATCCAAGCGCGTAGCTTGATCCAAGAGGGCAACTTTAGCCATGACCAAGCTTTCTTGCTGGATGAAGAAGTTCGCAAGTTACACCCTAAAAACCGTTTCCTTGATACAGGATTTTATGACTACGATCCTGACATGGTTAAATAGGACATCAAAACCCGAAATAAAAATGTTCGGGTTTTTCCAGTGTATCCATGAAATAAAAAGGGATACATGTTATAATAAAAGTAGCTCTTTAATGGAGGTGTTTGAGTGGAAAATCTGAAGAAAATGGCAGGTATCAAGGCTGCTGAGTTTGTCAAGGATGGGATGGTTGTCGGACTGGGAACGGGTTCTACTGCCTATTATTTTGTCGAAGAAATCGGTCGTCGTATCAAGGAAGAAGGCTTGCAGATTACAGCTGTAACGACTTCTAGTGTGACTAGTGAACAGGCTGAAGATCTTAATATACCGCTCAAGTCTATTGACCAAGTAGACTTTGTTGATGTGACGGTTGACGGAGCGGATGAAGTAGATAGCCAGTTTAACGGAATCAAAGGTGGTGGTGGTGCTCTCCTGATGGAGAAGGTTGTGGCAACGCCCTCAAAAGAATATATTTGGGTAGTGGATGAAAGCAAGCTGGTAGATAAACTAGGTGCTTTTAAACTGCCAGTGGAAGTAGTTCAGTATGGTGCAGAACAGGTCTTTCGTCGTTTTGAGAGCGCTGGCTATAAACCAAGCTTCCGTGAAAAAGATGGCCAACGTTTTGTGACCGATATGCAGAACTTTATCATTGACCTTTCCTTGGATGTCATTGAAGATCCAATTGCTTTAGGGGAGGAATTGGACCATATCGTTGGTGTCGTGGAGCACGGATTATTCAACCAAATGGTTGATAAGATAATCGTTGCTGGACGAGATGGGGTTCAGATTTTAACTTCAAGCAAAGCAAAATAATAAGGAGACACATTATGTCAAAATTTAATCGTATTCACTTGGTGGTACTAGATTCTGTGGGAATCGGTGCTGCACCAGATGCCAATAACTTTGTCAATGCAGGGGTTCCAGACGGAGCTTCTGATACACTGGGACACATTTCAAAAACAGTTGGTTTGAATGTGCCAAACATGGCTAAAATCGGTCTAGGAAATATTCCTCGTGAAACGCCTTTGAAGACTGTTCCAGCTGAAAGCAATCCAACAGGATATGCAACAAAATTGGAAGAAGTTTCCCTTGGTAAGGATACTATGACTGGACACTGGGAAATCATGGGACTCAACATTACTGAGCCTTTCGATACTTTCTGGAACGGATTCCCAGAAGAAATCTTGACAAAGATCGAAGAATTTTCAGGGCGCAAGGTCATTCGTGAAGCCAACAAACCTTACTCAGGAACAGCTGTTATCGATGATTTCGGACCACGTCAGATGGAAACTGGAGAGTTGATTATCTATACTTCAGCTGACCCTGTTTTGCAAATTGCTGCCCACGAAGACATTATTCCTTTGGATGAATTGTACCGTATCTGTGAATACGCTCGTTCGATCACCCTTGAGCGTCCTGCCCTTCTAGGTCGTATCATTGCTCGCCCTTATGTGGGTGAACCAGGCAACTTCACTCGTACAGCTAACCGTCGTGACTTGGCGGTATCCCCATTTGCACCAACTGTTTTGGATAAATTGAACGAAGCTGGCATCGATACTTATGCTGTTGGTAAAATCAACGATATCTTTAACGGTGCGGGTATCAACCATGATATGGGCCACAACAAGTCAAACAGCCACGGAATTGATACACTATTGAAGACAATGGGTCTTGCTGAGTTTGAAAAAGGATTCTCCTTCACAAACTTGGTTGACTTTGATGCCCTTTATGGCCACCGCCGTAATGCTCATGGTTACCGTGATTGCTTGCATGAATTTGATGAACGCTTGCCTGAAATTATCGCAGCCATGAGAGAGAACGACCTTCTCTTGATTACTGCGGACCATGGAAATGACCCAACCTATGCAGGAACGGACCACACTCGTGAATATATTCCACTTTTGGCATACAGCCCTGCCTTTAAAGGAAATGGTTTGCTGCCAGTCGGACATTTCGCAGATATCTCAGCGACTATTGCCGATAACTTTGGTGTTGAAACTGCCATGATTGGGGAAAGTTTCTTAGATAAATTGGTATAAGATGACGCGCTATGCTTTGCTGGTGAGAGGTATTAATGTTGGTGGCAAGAATAAGGTCGTCATGACGGAGCTTCGTCAAGAATTGACAGAGTTGGGACTGGAAAAAGTTGAGACCTACATCAACAGTGGCAATATTTTCTTTACTTCGACAGATGCCAAAGCCCAATTGGTTGAAAAGTTAGAGGATTTCTTTGCAGTCCATTATCCATTTATTCAGAGCTTTTCTATACTGAGTCATGAAGATTATGAAGAAGAGCTGAAGAATCTGCCAGATTGGTGGACCAAAGACCTAGCTCGAAAAGATGTCCTCTTCTACACGGAGAGCTTGGATGTGGATCAAGTGATCGAGAAAGTAAACGGTTTGGAACTGGTAGATGAAGTCGTTCATTTTGGAAGACATGGGATTTTCTGGGGGAAATTTTCTGAAGAATCTTACTATGCAACTGCCTATCACAAGCACTTGCTCAAGATGCCTTTCTATCGCAACATCACCATTCGCAATGCAAAAACCTTTGACAAAATCGGTCAAATGCTAAAAAATAATAAAGGAGACACACAATGACATTTTTAGACAAAATCAATGAAACAGCTGCCTTCCTGAAAGACAAGGGAATCGCAGCCCCTGAGTTCGGACTAATCCTTGGATCAGGACTTGGAGAATTGGCAGAAGAAATCGAAAATCCAGTTGTAGTAGACTATGCAGATATTCCAAACTGGGGCCGTTCAACAGTAGTCGGTCATGCTGGGAAGTTGGTATATGGTGAATTGGCAGGGCGCAAGGTCTTGGCTCTTCAAGGTCGCTTCCATTTCTACGAAGGTAATCCTCTTGAAGTTGTGACTTTCCCAGTTCGTGTGATGAAAGTTCTCGGATGTGAAGGTGTCATTGTGACTAATGCAGCAGGTGGTATTGGATATGGCCCTGGAACTTTGATGGCTATCTCAGACCATATCAACATGACGGGGCAAAACCCATTGATGGGTGAAAATTTGGATGATTTTGGTCCACGTTTCCCAGATATGTCTAAGGCCTACACACCAGAATACCGTGCTACTGCCCATGAAGTGGCTAAAAAACTTGGTATCAAGCTTGATGAAGGTGTCTATATTGGTGTAACTGGTCCGACTTATGAAACTCCAGCAGAAATTCGTGCCTATAAGACACTGGGAGCGGATGCAGTTGGTATGTCCACTGTTCCTGAAGTGATTGTGGCAGCCCATTCAGGTTTGAAAGTCCTGGGAATTTCATGTATTACTAACTTTGCAGCTGGATTCCAAGAAGAACTCAACCACGAAGAAGTTGTAGAAGTGACCGAACGTGTTAAAGGCGACTTTAAAGGATTGCTTAAAGCGATTCTTGCAGAATTGTAATCATGTTAAAAGAATTGAGGAGAATTTTTCGAAAGATTCCTTATAATCTTAGATTGTTTCTAGCAGTAATTCTGCTAGGAATAGTTTCGGGTTTATCTGGTATATTTCTCCATCATCTTTTAGAGATAGTAGAGAGTCTAGCTTTTGGTCATTCAGAGCATCAAACTGGGTTCTTGACAGATGGGGTTTCCTCCTCACAGATAGGATTAAGTTTAATAATTGTGGGTATCAGCTCATCCTTGGTCTGGTATTTCTTGCAAAAAGGGTCGAAGATTTATTCCATCAAAGCTCAGATGAAGGATGAGACTTCACAATACAAGCTACATTTTCTAAAACAGCTATTTCATTCAATTTGGCAGATCATTGCAGTTGGAGGGGGAGCCTCTATTGGCAAAGAAGCTGCACCACGAGAGATTGGAACTCTATTTGCAGGGCCAATTGGAAAAATATGTTTTCTCTCTAAGAAGGATCAAATCTTTCTCCTTGCTTGTGGTGCTGGTGCTGGTTTAGCGACTGTCTATCAGGTTCCATTAACAAGTGTCTTCTTTGTTTTTGAAACCCTAGGAATTGCTCTATCTATTAAACGATTTGTCTTAATCGGTTTGACTACCTATTTTTCAACCTATATAGCAGGCTTGGTTATTTCAGATCAGGCTCTCTACCAGATTCCAGCCCTCTCATGGTCATTAAAGGAAATATGGATTATTCCCTTATTACTTCTTTTCTTAACTCCACTAGCTTGTTTTTTTGGTCGCTTAAGTAAAGAAGTGTCTTCAAACAGGATAAAAGATAAACGAATACTTCTCACATTGCCCTTAGCTTTTCTTTTTCTTGCTGGGTTGGCAAGTTATTTTCCACATCTACTTGGCAATGGACGCATGATGGCTCAGGAAATTTTAAATGGTAGCAGTGCCCAAACAGTGCTTCTCATGTTTTTCCTAAAAGCAGTGGTCGTTCTTATTATCCTTTGGGCAGGGGCCTATGGTGGTACTCTTACGCCATCTTTTGCCTTGGGGATGGCTGGAGCTGGTCTCTTGGGCATGATTCTAGGTTTGGACAGTCAGCCAACCATTTTACTTTTGGGATCTGTTTGCTTTTTATCTGTGACCTTGAGGGCACCCATTTCTGCAACCGGATTAGTTATAGGTTTCACTGGGCTAGGTATAGATTCTCTTCTGTATCTCTTAGTAACAGCTGTTTTAGCCTATGAATTTGCAAAAATGTTAGACCACTTTCCTTGTGCTAGCATACTGTGTCAGAAGTCAAATAATAAAGTAATTAGGTAGGAAATGCCCATTTCTTCTAGTCAATGATTTGATTTAAAAGATTAAAAAAACTCTCAATTTATTTATAACTGTTTTAAATAAAAATGAAGTAGGCCTATTGGAATCATGATTGAATCCGATTTTTTCTAGCTATGAAATGTAAAAATAATAAAAAGAAAGGTAGAGCGAGATGTTCTGATTTGAACGCGAGCGGAAAACTTTTCTAAAAACTCAGAAGAGAAGGGGAGTTCGGGCTTGAATAGAAGCCGCTCTAAGCTTCTCAATATCATCAAAATTAAGAAAGAAAGGAATTGAACCCACCCTAAAAGCAGTGAGAAAAAGATAGTTGGTCTAGAGAGCATCGCTCACTACACCCAACTCCTATTTTCCCTTTGCTTTTTGACGGGTTTGGTATCTTTCTGATTATAAATTTTAGAATAAAGAAAGGATGGGTTAACTGTATTCATTGAACTGAATACGGGCGGAGAACTGTGTAAAAAAGATAAACTGTCTAGCATCTGAGATGCTTCGTCAGTTTCCTATTTTCACTTTGTTCTCTGTCGCTATCCTGAATATAAAAAAAGAAAGGTAGAGCGTGTGTTCTGATTTGAACACGAGCGGAAAACTTGGAAAATAGATAATCTGACTGAGAAATCAGGATTTCTCGTCAGATTCCTAATTTTCAGTCGTTTTCTTGTCGCTCTTTGAATCATAAATTATGTCTATCCATATTGCTGCTCAGCAGGGTGAAATTGCTGATAAAATTCTTCTTCCTGGGGATCCTCTTCGTGCTAAGTTTATTGCGGAGAATTTCCTTGAAGATGCTGTTTGTTTTAACGAAGTGCGTAACATGTTTGGTTACACTGGTACTTACAAGGGCCACCGTGTATCTGTCATGGGAACTGGGATGGGGATGCCATCGATTTCGATTTATGCGCGTGAGTTGATTGTTGACTACGGTGTGAAGAAATTGATTCGTGTGGGAACTGCAGGTTCTTTGAATGAAGATGTCCACGTTCGTGAATTGGTTTTGGCACAGGCAGCTGCAACCAACTCTAACATCATCCGCAATGACTGGCCACAGTACGATTTCCCACAAATCGCTAGCTTTGATTTGTTGGATAAGGCTTATCATATTGCCAAAAATCTTGGTATGACCACCCACGTTGGGAATGTTTTGTCTTCTGATGTCTTTTATTCAAACTACTTTGAAAAGAACATCGAGCTTGGTAAATGGGGAGTCAAGGCTGTGGAAATGGAAGCAGCAGCACTTTACTATCTGGCAGCACAACACCATGTTGATGCGCTAGCTATTATGACTATCTCTGATAGCTTGGTCAATCCAGATGAAGACACGACTGCAGAAGAACGCCAAAATACTTTCACTGATATGATGAAGGTCGGATTGGAAACCTTGATTGCAGAGTAAAATGTAAAAGAAAATCCTGATTTCAAGTAAAATCAGGATTTTTTCATGGATGCAATTTTTTCTGGGTCTGGTGTGACACGGAGGGTCTTTTGCCCGGTGTAGGTGACAAAGCCTGGTTTTCCGCCAGTTGGTTTGTTGAGTTTCTTGACTTCAATCATATCTACCTGCACCAGATTTGACAGGCGACCTTGAGAGAAGTAGGCTGCAAGTTCTGCTGCGTCTGTCTTGACTTCATCAGATGGGTCAAGGTTGCCTGAGATGACAACGTGGCTTCCAGGGATATCCTTGGCATGGAACCAAAGTTCCTCCTTGCGGGCCATTTTAAAGGTTAGTTCTTCATTTTGAAGGTTATTGCGTCCGACATAGATGATGGTCTTGCCATCGCTGGCCAGATACTGTTCTGGTTTCTTGCGTTTCTGGATTTTCTCTCGCTGTCTTCTGCGGATAAAGCCTGTTTGGATCAATTCTTCACGGATTTCAGCGATTTCTTCTAGTCCAGCTTGGTTGAGGACCGTTTCTACACTTTCCAGATAGAGAATGGTTGCCTTGGTTTCTTCAATCAGATCAGTCAAGTATTTGACAGCTTCTTTTAATTTCTGATAGCGTTTGAAATAGCGTTGGGCATTCTGGTTGGGAGTCAAGGCCTTATCAAGAGCAATGGTGATAGGTTGGTTAGTATAGTAGTTGTCTAGGATAACCTGGTCTTGGTCGTTAGGCACTTGATGGAGGAAGGTTGTCAGCAATTCTCCTTTTTGACGAAATTCTTCAGCGTTGTCTGTCGCCAGTAACTCTTTTTTCTGTTTTTTTAGCTTATGTCGATTTTTTTGAAGTTCATTTTCAACACGACGAATGAGTTCACTGGCTTGCTGTTTGACGCGGTCGCGCTCAGCCTTATCCTTATAGTAGGTGTCCAACAAATCAGAAAGACTGGCAAAAGGCTCTCCCACCTGATTTACAAAAGGAACTGGACTGAAGGAAGTCTCAGTCAAGCATGGTTTGGTTTCTTGATTGAAAAAGTTTCGGAAAGTGGAAAGTTTTTCACTAACCAGTATGCTTTCCAATTCATTTGCCGTATCGCGTCCCAGACCTTGAAAGAGGCTTTGAAGATTTTTAGCTGTCGTTTCCTGTGTTTGCAGGATTTCAAAGAGTTTCTCGTTCTTGATTGTAAAAGGATTGAGAGATTCCGTACTTGGCGGAGCGATGTAGGTCGACCCAGGAAGCAAGGTACGGTAGCTATTTTGTGAAAAGCCAACATGTTTGATGACTTCGAGGATTTTGTGGCTGCTTTTATCGACCAGTAGAATATTACTGTGTTTACCCATGATTTCGATAATCAAGGTAGCCTGAATATGGTCTCCAATCTCGTTTTTATTAGAAACCGTAATTTCAACAATACGGTCATTTTCCACCTGCTCAATCGATTCAATCAGGGCACCCTGCAAATATTTTCTCAAAACCATGATAAAGGTAGAAGGTTGAGCTGGATTTTCAAAAGTCGTTTGGGTCAGCTGAATGCGTCCAAAAACAGGATGGGCAGAAAGGAGCAGGCGATGGCTTTGGCGATTGCTGCGGATTTGCAAGACCAACTCTTGTTCAAAAGGCTGATTGATTTTCTGAATGCGACCGTTCACTAACTCTCTTTGCAATTCCTCAACCATGTGGTGTAAAAAAAATCCGTCAAATGACATCGTTCTCTCCTTGTGATTGTATTCCATAGTATTATATCAAAAAGGTAGAATAAAATCATGGAAATGTGGTATAATAAAGCCAAGTAAAGAGAAACGAGAAGCACATGTATATTGAAATGGTAGATGAAACTGGTCAAGTTTCAAAAGAAATGTTGCAACAAACCCAAGAAATTTTGGAATTTGCAGCCCAAAAATTAGGTAAAGAAGACAAGGAAATGGCAGTTACCTTTGTGACTAATGAACGTAGTCATGAACTCAATCTGGAGTATCGTGACACGGACCGTCCGACAGATGTCATCAGCCTTGAATATAAGCCAGAGTTGGAAATTGCCTTTGACGAGGAAGATTTACTTGAAAATCCAGAATTGGCAGAGATGATGTCTGAGTTTGATGCCTATATTGGGGAACTGTTCATCTCTATCGATAAGGCACATGAGCAGGCTGAGGAATATGGCCACAGCTTTGAGCGTGAGATGGGCTTCTTGGCAGTACACGGCTTTTTACATATCAACGGCTATGATCACTACACTCCGGAAGAAGAAGCGGAGATGTTCGGTTTACAAGAAGAAATTTTGACAGCCTATGGACTCACAAGACAATAAACGAAAATGGAAAAATCGTGACCTGATATCCAGTTTAGAATTTGCTCTCACAGGAATTTTTACTGCCATCAAGGAAGAACGCAATATGCGAAAACATGCAGTGACGGCTCTTGTAGTCATTCTTGCAGGTTTTGTTTTTCAGGTGTCACGAATCGAATGGCTCTTTCTCCTATTGAGCATTTTCTTGGTAGTAGCCTTTGAGATTATCAACTCTGCTATTGAAAATGTAGTGGATTTGGCCAGTCACTATCACTTTTCCATGCTGGCTAAAAATGCCAAGGATATGGCGGCTGGCGCGGTATTAGTGGTCTCTCTTTTCGCAGCCTTAACAGGTGCATTGATTTTTCTCCCACGAATCTGGGATTTAATATTTTAAACAGTAAGAGGAAATTATGACTTTTAAATCAGGCTTTGTAGCCATTTTAGGACGTCCCAATGTTGGGAAGTCAACTTTTTTAAATCACGTTATGGGGCAAAAGATTGCCATCATGAGTGACAAGGCGCAGACAACGCGCAACAAAATCATGGGAATTTACACGACCGATAAGGAGCAGATTGTCTTTATCGACACACCAGGGATTCACAAGCCTAAAACGGCCCTTGGAGATTTCATGGTAGAATCTGCCTATAGCACTCTTCGTGAAGTGGACACCGTTCTTTTTATGGTGCCTGCGGATGAGGCGCGTGGTAAGGGAGACGACATGATTATCGAGCGTCTTAAGGCTGCCAAGGTCCCTGTCATTTTGGTGGTGAACAAGATTGATAAGGTTCATCCAGACCAGCTTTTGTCTCAGATTGATGATTTCCGTAATCAGATGGATTTCAAGGAAATTGTTCCAATTTCAGCCCTTCAGGGAAATAATGTCTCACGTTTAGTTGATATTTTGAGTGAAAATCTGGACGAAGGTTTCCAGTATTTCCCGTCTGATCAAATCACAGACCATCCAGAACGTTTCTTGGTTTCAGAAATGGTTCGCGAGAAAGTTTTGCACCTAACTCGTGAAGAAATTCCGCATTCTGTTGCGGTGGTTGTTGATTCTATGAAACGAGATGAAGAGACAGACAAGGTGCACATTCGTGCAACCATCATGGTCGAGCGTGATAGTCAAAAAGGGATTATCATCGGTAAAGGTGGCACTATGCTTAAGAAAATTGGGACTATGGCCCGTCGTGATATCGAACTCATGCTAGGGGATAAGGTTTTCCTAGAAACTTGGGTCAAGGTCAAGAAAAACTGGCGTGATAAAAAGCTAGATTTGGCTGACTTTGGCTATAATGAAAAAGAATACTAAGTAGAGGTGGGCTCATGCCTGCTTCTTGTTTTTACAGAAGGAGGATTTATGCCTGAATTACCTGAGGTTGAAACCGTTCGTCGTGGCTTGAAAAAATTGATTCTGAGTAAAAAGATTTCGAGTATAGAAATTCGTTATCCCAAGATGATTAAGACAGATTTGGACGAGTTTCAAAAGGAAGTACCTGGTCAGATTGTTGAGTCAATGGGACGTCGTGGAAAATATTTGCTTTTTTACTTGACAGACAAGGTCTTGATTTCCCATTTACGGATGGAGGGCAAGTATTTTTACTATCCGGACCAGGTTCCTGAACGCAAGCATGCCCATGTTTTCTTTCAGTTTGAAGATGGTGGCACGCTTGTTTATGAGGATGTTCGCAAGTTTGGTACTATGGAACTCTTGGCGCCTGACCTTTTGGAAGCCTACTTTATTTCTAAAAAACTAGGGCCTGAACCAAGTGAACAAGAATTTGATTTGCAGGCCTTTCAAGCTGCTCTAGCCAAGTCCAAAAAACCTATCAAATCCCACCTTTTAGACCAGACTTTGGTAGCTGGCCTTGGCAATATCTATGTGGATGAGGTTCTCTGGCGAGCTCAGGTTCATCCAGCTAGACCTTCACAGAGTTTGACTGCAGAAGAAGCTTCAGTGATTCATGACCAGACCATTGCTGTATTGGGACAGGCTGTTGAAAAAGGTGGTTCCACCATTCGGACCTATACCAATGCCTTTGGGGAAGATGGAACCATGCAGGATTTTCATCAAGTCTATGATAAGGCTGGTCAAGAATGTTCACGTTGTGGCACCATCGTTGAGAAAATCCAACTAGGTGGACGAGGAACCCATTTTTGTCCTCAGTGTCAAAGGAGGGACTGATGGGAAAAATCATTGGAATCACTGGGGGAATTGCCTCTGGTAAGTCAACCGTGACAAATTTTCTAAGAAAGCAAGGCTTTCAAGTGGTGGATGCCGACGCTCTTGTTCACCAACTACAGAAACCTGGTGGTCGTCTGTTTCAGGCTCTAGTCCAGCACTTTGGGCAAGAAATCATCCTTGAAAGCAGAGAACTCAATCGCCCTCTCCTAGCTAGTCTCATCTTTTCAAATCCTGAAGAACAGGAATGGTCTAAGCAAATCCAAGGAGAGATTATCCGTGAGGAACTAGCTACATTAAGAGACCAATTGGCTCAGACAGAAGAGATTTTCTTCATGGATATTCCCCTACTTTTTGAGCAGGACTACGTCTCTTGGTTTGATGAGACTTGGTTGGTCTATGTGGACCGAGATGTCCAAGTAGAACGCTTAATGAAAAGGGACCAGTTGTCCAAAGATGAAGCTGAGTTTCGTCTGGCAGCCCAGTGGCCTTTAGAGAAAAAGAAATATTTGGCCAGCCATGTTTTAAACAACAATGGAAATCAGGACCAGCTTCTTACTCAGGTGTTCTCCCTGCTTGAGGGAGGTAGCGAAGATGACAGAGATTAACTGGAAGGATAATCTGCGCATTGCCTGGTTTGGTAATTTTCTAACTGGAGCCAGTATTTCCTTAGTTGTGCCTTTTATGCCCATATTTGTGGAAAATCTAGGTGTAGGGAGTGATCAAGCTGCTTTTTATGCAGGTTTAGCTATTTCTGTCTCTGCCATTTCTGCGGCTCTATTTTCTCCTATCTGGGGCATCCTTGCTGACAAATACGGTCGAAAGCCCATGATGATTCGAGCAGGCATGGCCATGACCATCACTATGGGAGGCTTGGCCCTTGTGCCAAATATCTATTGGTTAATCTTTCTTCGTTTATTAAATGGTGTATTTGCAGGATTTGTTCCTAACGCCACAGCCTTGATAGCTAGTCAGGTTCCCAAGGAGAAATCAGGCTCTGCCTTAGTTAGGTACTTTGTCTACAGGCGTAGTTGCAGGTACTCTCACTGGTCCCTTTATCGGGGGATTTATTGCAGAATTATTTGGCATTCGTACTGTTTTCTTACTAGTTGGTAGTTTTCTATTCTTAGCTGCTGTTTTAACTATTTGCTTTATCAAGGAAGATTTTCAACCAGTAGCCAAGGAAAAGGCTATTCCAACAAAGGAATTATTTACCTCGGTCAAATATCCCTATTTTTTGGTCAACCTCTTTCTGACCAGTTTTGTCATCCAATTTTCAGCCCAATCAATCGGCCCTATCTTAGCTCTGTATGTACGCGATTTAGGGCAGACAGAGAATCTTATTTTTGTCTCTGGTTTGATTGTATCCAGTATGGGCTTTTCTAGTATGATGAGTGCAGGAGTCATGGGCAAGCTAGGTGATAAAGTGGGCAACCATCGCCTCTTGGTTGTAGCCCAGTTTTATTCAGTTATCATCTATCTCCTCTGTGCCAATGCCTCTAGCCCCTTTCAACTAGGACTCTATCGTTTCCTCTTTGGCTTGGGAACCGGTGCTTTGATTCCCGGAGTTAATGCCCTTCTCAGCAAGATGACGCCCAAAGCTGGTATTTCGAGGGTCTTTGCCTTCAATCAGGTATTCTTTTATCTGGGAGGTGTCGTTGGGCCTATGGCAGGTTCTGCAGTAGCAGGTCAATTTGGCTACCATGCAGTATTTTATGCGACAAGCCTTTGTGTTGCCTTTAGTTGTCTCTTTAACCTGCTTCAATTTCGAACATTATTAAAAGTAAAGGAAATCTAGTGCGAGTAAAAATTAATCTCAAATGCTCCTCTTGTGGCAGTATCAATTACCTAACCAGTAAAAATTCAAAAACCCATCCAGACAAGATTGAGGTTTTAAAGTATTGTCCCAAGGAAAGAAAAGTAACCCTACATCTTGAATCTAAGTAGATTTTATGGTAAAATAATAGGGATTTTAAGGAGTTTGATATGTATAACCTATTATTAACCATTTTATTAGTATTATCTGTTGTGATTGTGATTGCGATTTTCATGCAACCAACTAAAAACCAATCCAGCAATGTATTTGATGCCAGCTCAGGTGATTTGTTTGAACGCAGTAAAGCACGCGGTTTTGAAGCTGTAATGCAGCGTTTGACAGGGATTTTAGTCTTTTTCTGGCTAGCCATTGCCTTAGCATTGACGGTATTATCAAGTAGATAAGAAAATAATGGGCAGGACTAGGTCTTTGCCTCTTTTTATTTTTAAAGGATGTTTGAGAAGGTTTTACAGTAAAAGAAAATAAAAAATCTAGAAAGAAAATATGAAAGACAGAATAAAAGAATATTTACAAGATAAGGGAAAGGTAACTGTCAATGACTTGGCTCAGGCTTTGGGAAAAGACGGGTCCAAGGATTTTCGTGAGTTGATTAAAACCTTGTCCTTAATGGAAAGAAAGCACCAGATACGCTTTGAAGAAGATGGAACTTTGACTTTGGAAGTCAAGAAAAAACATGAGATTACTCTCAAGGGGATTTTTCATGCCCATAAAAATGGCTTTGGCTTTGTTAGTCTGGAAGGCGAGGAGGACGATCTTTTTGTAGGAAAAAACGATGTTAACTATGCTATTGATGGTGATACCGTCGAGGTAGTGATTAAGAAAGTCGCTGACCGAAATAAAGGAACAGCAGCCGAAGCGAAAATTATTGATATATTAGAACACAGCTTGACAACAGTTGTCGGCCAAATCGTTCTAGATCAGGAAAAACCCAAGTATGCTGGTTACATCCGTTCAAAAAATCAGAAAATCAGCCAACCGATTTATGTCAAGAAACCAGCTCTAAAACTAGAAGGAACAGAAGTTATCAAGGTCTTTATCGACAAATATCCAAGTAAGAAACATGATTTCTTTGTCGCGAGTGTCCTCGATGTGGTGGGGCACTCGACGGATGTCGGAATTGATGTTCTTGAGGTTTTGGAGTCTATGGACATTGTCTCAGAATTTCCAGAGGCTGTTGTCAAGGAAGCAGAAAGTGTGTCTGATGCTCCATCTCAAAAGGATATGGAAGGTCGTATGGATTTGAGAGATGAGATTACCTTTACCATTGATGGTGCTGACGCCAAGGATTTGGACGATGTGGTGCATATCAAGGCCTTGAAAAATGGAAATCTGGAGCTTGGTGTTCACATCGCAGATGTTTCTTACTATGTGACCGAGAGTTCTGCCCTTGACAAGGAAGCCCTTAACCGCGCGACTTCTGTCTATGTGACAGACCGTGTGGTACCAATGCTTCCAGAACGACTGTCAAATGGCATCTGCTCTCTCAATCCCCAAGTGGACCGCCTGACCCAGTCTGCCATTATGGAGATTGATAAACATGGTCGCGTGGTCAATTACACCATTACACAAACAGTTATCAAGACCAGTTTTCGTATGACCTATAGCGATGTCAATGATATCCTAGCAGGTGACGAGGAGAAGAGACAAGAGTATCAGAAAATTGTTCCAAGTATCGAACTCATGGCCAAGCTCCATGAAATTTTAGAAAACATGCGTGTGAAACGTGGAGCCCTCAATTTTGATACCAACGAAGCCAAGATTTTAGTGGATAAACAGGGTAAGCCTGTTGATATCGTTCTTCGTCAGCGTGGTGTTGCCGAGCGCATGATTGAGTCCTTCATGTTGATGGCCAATGAAACAGTTGCCGAGCATTTCAGCAAGCTGGATCTACCTTTCATCTATCGAATTCACGAGGAGCCTAAGGCTGAAAAAGTTCAGAAGTTTATTGATTATGCTTCGAGTTTTGGCTTGCGCATTTATGGGACTGCCAGTGAGATTAGCCAGGAGGCCCTTCAAGACATCATGCGTACTGTTGAGGGAGAACCTTATGCAGATGTATTGTCCATGATGCTTCTTCGCTCTATGCAGCAGGCTCGCTATTCGGAGCACAACCACGGCCACTATGGATTAGCAGCAGATTACTATACTCACTTTACTAGTCCTATTCGTCGTTATCCTGACCTTCTTGTTCACCGTATGATTCGTGATTACGGCCGTTCTAAGGAAATAGCAGAGCATTTTGAGCAAGTGATTCCAGAGATTGCGACCCAGTCTTCCAACCGTGAACGTCGTGCCATTGAGGCTGAGCGTGAAGTCGAAGCCATGAAAAAGGCTGAGTACATGGAAGAATACGTGGGTGAAGAGTATGATGCAGTTGTATCCAGCATTGTCAAGTTTGGTCTCTTTGTTGAATTGCCAAACACAGTTGAAGGCTTGATTCACATCACAAATTTACCTGAATTTTATCATTTCAACGAACGTGATTTGACTCTTCGTGGGGAGAAATCGGGAACAACCTTCCGTGTCGGACAGCAGATTCGCATTCGGGTTGAAAGAGCTGATAAGATGACGGGCGAAATTGACTTTTCTTATATTCCAAGTGAATTTGATGTGATTGAAAAAGGCTTGAAACAGTCTAGTCGCAATGATAGAGGGCGTGGTTCAAGTCGTCGTTCAGATAAGAAGGAAGATAAGAGAAAATCAGGACGCTCAAATGATAAGCGCAAGCATTCACAAAAAGACAAGAAGAAAAAGGGCAAGAAACATTTTTACAAGGAAGTAGCTAAGAAAGGAGCCAAGCATGGCAAAGGGCGAGGGAAAGGTCGTCGCACAAAATAAAAAGGCACGCCACGACTATACTATCGTAGATACGTTAGAGGCAGGGATGGTCCTGACTGGAACTGAAATCAAGAGTGTACGAGCAGCTCGAATCAATCTCAAGGATGGCTTTGCCCAAGTAAAAAATGGAGAAGTTTGGTTGAGCAATGTTCATATCGCTCCTTACGAAGAGGGCAATATCTGGAACCAGGAACCAGAACGTCGTCGCAAACTCCTGCTCCATAAGAAACAAATCCAAAAATTAGAACAAGAGACCAAAGGGACAGGAATGACCCTGGTTCCTCTTAAAGTTTATATCAAAGATGGATATGCCAAGCTCCTTTTAGGTTTAGCTAAAGGGAAGCATGACTATGATAAACGGGAGTCAATCAAACGTCGTGAGCAGAATCGCGATATTGCGCGCGTGATGAAAGCTGTTAATCAGCGATAAAAAGAGGAAATGAAAATGGAAAAACTAGTTGCCTATAAACGTATGCCTTTGTGGACTAAAGAAACCATGCCAGAGGCTGTTCAGCAAAAGCACAATACCAAGGTTGGGACTTGGGGAAAGATTACTGTTTTAAAAGGAACTCTCAAGTTTATTGAATTGACAGAGGATGGTAAGGTTTTAGCTGAGCACCTCTTTGAAGCAGGGGCTGACAATCCCATGGCACAACCACAAGCCTGGCACCGAGTAGAGGCTGCTACAGACGATGTAGAATGGTATTTGGAATTTTATTGTAAACCTGAGGATTATTTTCCTAAGAAATACAATACCAATCCTGTTTATTCAGAGGTCCTAGAGGCTATGCAGAAAGTAAAACCAGGGAAAGCCTTAGATTTGGGCTGTGGTCAAGGCCGTAATGCTCTCTTTCTAGCCCAGCAAGGTTTTGATGTGACAGCTGTGGATCAAAATGAATTATCTCTTGAAATCTTGCAAAGCATTGTGGAGCAGGAAGACCTGGATATGCCTGTTGGCCTTTACGATATCAATTCATCCAGTATTGGGCAAGCGTATGATTTCATCGTATCGACAGTTGTTTTGATGTTTTTGCAAGCAGACCGCATTCCTGCAATTATCAAAAATATGCAGGAGCATACCACGGTCGGTGGTTATAATCTTATCGTTTGTGCCATGGACACGGAGGATTATCCTTGCTCGGTTAACTTCCCATTCACTTTTAAAGAAGGGGAATTGGCAGACTACTACAAGGACTGGGAATTGATTAAGTACAATGAAAATCCAGGCCATCTTCACCGTCGCGATGAGAATGGCAATCGTATTCAACTACGCTTTGCGACCATGCTAGCTAAGAAAATCAAATAAACATGAATGAAGATTAGGAAATTTCCTGATCTTTTTTCTTTTCTACGAATAGATAAGATAGAAGAATTGACAAAAATACGCATTATAAGTATAATTTTAGATAGAAAGGTGACGATAAATGCCAATCACAGGTAAGGAAATGGTAAAATTAGCTCTTGCAAATGGATGGATTGAAGTTCGTAAGAGAGGAAGTCATCATCATTTTAAGAAAGAAGGGGTTCCCTATCTTGTCACTATTCCAGTTCACGGTAATGAGGATCTAGGAAAAGGTTTAGAGAGAAAAATATTAAAAGATTTGGGATTATAGTTGATTTGGAAATTGTGGAGGTGTATTATGCTAAAATCTTATCCTGCTATTTTTCATAGAGAAGGCACTGGATACTGGGTTGAATTTCCTGAATTTGGAGGCGGGACTGAAGGAGCAACGATTGAACTTGCAATGAAAAATGCTCGGGAAATGCTTGAGAGTGTTTTAGCTTCTTATATTGATGAAGGACTGGCTTTGCCTACTCCTAGTGACATTGCTGAGTTGAAAGCTCCTGATGGATTTGTGACTTTGATTCAGGTCAATCCCTTGCCTTTCGTAAAGAATAATAAAGCGATTCGAAAAAATGTTACGGTTCCAGAGTGGCTAGTCAGACTTGCAGATCGTGAGAAAGTGAACTATTCTGAAGTGTTGACACAAGCTCTTGAAAATCGCTTGCAACTCTAAAATTATAGAGTGATGAAGATTAGGAAATTTCCTGATCTTTTTCTTTTTTACGAATAATATAGAAAAGGAGAGAAATCATGTTTGTTGCGAGAGATGCTAGGGGAGAATTGGTAAATGTGTTAGAGGATAAACTTGAGAAGCAAGCATACACCTGCCCAGCTTGTGGAGGTCAGCTCCGTTTGCGTCAAGGACCAAGTGTCCGGACCCATTTTGCCCACAAAACCTTAAAAGACTGTGATTTTTCCTCTGAAAATGAAAGTCCAGAACACCTGGCAAATAAAGAATCACTTTATCACTGGTTGAAAAAAGATACAGAAGTGCAATTAGAATACCCTCTTCCAGAGCTTAAACAGATTGCAGATGTATTTGTAAATGGCAATCTAGCTTTAGAAGTTCAGTGTAGTCCCTTGCCACAGAAACTTCTTAAAGAGCGTAGCGAGGGCTATCGTAGTCAGGGTTACCAAGTACTGTGGTTACTGGGAGAAAAACTTTGGCTCAAGGAGCGTTTGACTCGTCTGCAACAAGGTTTTCTCTATTTTAGTCAAAACATGGGATTTTATGTTTGGGAATTAGACAGTGAAAAACAAGTTTTAAGACTCAAATACCTGATTCACCAAGATCTCCGCGGTAAACTCCATTATCAAATCAAGGAATTTCTCTATGGTCAAGCTAGTTTATTGGAAATATTGCGTTTCCCTTATAAGAAACAAAAAATATCTCATTTTACAGTTTCTGAGGATAAGGACATCTGTCGCTATATTCAGCAACAACTGTACTATCAAAATCCCTTTTGGATGAAAGAACAAGCAGAAGCATATCAAAAGGGAGAAAATCTCCTGACTTATGGGCTAAAAGAATGGTATCCACAAATAAGACCACTAGTAGGTAATTTTTGCCAAATTGAGAAAGATTTGACTCGCTATTATCAGTATTTTCAAATCTATTACCAAGAAAATCCTCAAAATGATTGGCAAAAGCTTTATCCACCAGCCTTTTATCAGCAATATTTCTTGAAAAATATGGTAGAATAGAAAAGATGGAGGAATCTAATGGTATTACAAAGAAATGAAATAAATGAAAAAGATACATGGGATCTATCAACGATTTACCCAACTGACCAGGCTTGGGAAGAAGCCTTAAAAGATTTAACAGAACAATTGGAGAAAGTAGCCCAGTATGAAGGACATCTCCTGGATAGTGCGGATAGCCTACTAGAAATTACTGAATTTTCTCTTGAAATGGAACGCCAAATGGAGAAACTTTACGTTTATGCTCATATGAAGAATGACCAAGACACACGTGAAGCCAAGTACCAAGAGTACTATGCCAAGGCCATGACTCTCTATAGCCAGCTAGACCAAGCCTTTTCATTCTATGAGCCTGAATTTATGGAAATTAGTGAAAAGCAGTATGTTGACTTTTTAGAAGCTCAGCCAAAATTGCAGGTTTATCAACACTATTTTGACAAGCTTTTGCAAGGCAAGGAACACGTTCTATCACAACGCGAAGAAGAATTATTGGCTGGAGCTGGAGAAATCTTTGGTTCGGCAAGTGAAACCTTCGCTATCTTGGACAATGCGGATATTGTGTTCCCTTATGTCCTCGACGATGATGGTAAGGAAGTTCAACTCTCTCATGGGACTTACACACGTTTGATGGAGTCTAAAAACCGTGAGATTCGTCGTGGTGCCTATCAAGCCCTTTATGCGACTTATGAACAATTCCAACATACCTATGCCAAAACCTTGCAAACCAATGTTAAGGTGCAAAACTACCGTGCCAAAGTTCGCAACTATAAGAGCGCTCGTCATGCAGCTCTCGCAGCGAATTTTGTTCCAGAGAGTGTTTATGACAATTTGGTAGCAGCAGTTCGCAAGCATTTGCCACTCTTGCATCGTTACCTTGAGCTTCGTTCAAAGATTTTGGGGATTTCAGACCTCAAGATGTACGATGTCTACACACCGCTTTCATCTGTTGAATATAGTTTTACCTACCAAGAAGCCTTGAAAAAAGCAGAAGATGCCTTGGCAGTCTTGGGTGAGGATTACTTGAGCCGTGTCAAACGTGCCTTCAGTGAGCGTTGGATTGATGTTTACGAAAATCAAGGCAAGCGTTCAGGGGCTTACTCTGGTGGCTCTTACGATACAAATGCCTTTATGCTTCTTAACTGGCAGGACAATCTGGACAATCTCTTTACTCTTGTTCATGAAACAGGTCACAGTATGCATTCAAGCTATACTCGTGAAACTCAGCCTTATGTTTACGGAGATTATTCTATCTTCTTGGCTGAGATTGCCTCAACTACCAATGAAAATATCTTGACGGAGAAATTATTGGAAGAAGTGGAAGACGACGCAACGCGCTTTGCTATTCTCAATAACTTCCTAGATGGTTTCCGTGGAACAGTTTTCCGCCAAACTCAATTTGCTGAGTTTGAACACGCTATTCATCAAGCAGACCAAAATGGTGAAGTCTTGACAAGTGATTTCTTAAATAAACTCTACGCAGACTTGAACCAAGAGTATTATGGTTTGAGTAAGGAAGACAATCCTGAAATCCAATACGAGTGGGCACGCATTCCACACTTCTACTATAACTACTATGTATACCAATATTCAACAGGTTTTGCAGCAGCCTCAGCTTTGGCTGAAAAGATTGTTCATGGTAGTCAAGAAGACCGTGACCGTTATATCGACTACCTCAAGGCAGGTAAGTCTGACTATCCACTTAATGTCATGAGAAAAGCTGGTGTTGACATGGAGAAGGAAGACTATCTCAACGATGCTTTTGCAGTCTTCGAACGTCGCTTAAATGAGTTTGAAGCCCTTGTTGAAAAATTGGGATTGGCATAAGATGGTTGAATCGTATAGTAAAAATGCCAACCATAACATGCGTCGTCCTATTGTCAAAGAAGAAATTGTGGACTTGATGCGTCAGCGCCAAAAGCAAGTCACAGGATCTTTGAAAGAATTGGAAGACTTTGCTCGCAAGGAAAATATTCCCATTATTCCTCATGAAACGGTTGCTTATTTCCGTTTTCTCATGGAAACCATGCGGCCTAAAAATATTCTGGAAATTGGGACGGCTATCGGTTTTTCAGCCCTCTTGATGGCTGAACATGCGCCAAATGCTAAGATTACAACCATTGACCGCAATCCAGAAATGATTGGATTTGCCAAGGAAAATTTCGCCCAGTTTGACAGTCGCAAGCAAATTACGCTCCTAGAAGGAGATGCGGTAGATGTCTTATCTACCTTGACAGAGTCCTATGATTTCGTCTTTATGGATTCAGCCAAGTCTAAATACATCGTCTTTCTGCCAGAAATCCTCAAACATTTGGAAGTTGGTGGTGTGGTTGTCTTGGATGATATTTTTCAAGGTGGTGATGTTGCCAAGGACATTATGGAGGTTCGTCGTGGCCAGCGAACTATTTATCGAGGCCTTCAAAAATTATTTGATGCAACTTTAGACAATCCAGGACTCACTGCAACATTAGTACCTTTAGGGGACGGCATTCTCATGCTTCGTAAAAATGTAGCAGATGTTCAATTGCTTGACAGCGAATAATTTTCAGAAAAATTTAAGAAAATATAGTAAAATAGATAGGGTAACACTTATCTCAAAGGAGTAGACATGAAGAAAAAACTATTGGCAGGTGCCATTACACTATTATCAGTAGCAACTTTAGCAGCTTGTTCGAAAGGTTCAGAAGGGGCAGACCTTATCAGCATGAAAGGGGATGTCATCACAGAACATCAATTTTATGAGCAAGTAAAAATCAATCCTTCGGCCCAACAAGTCTTGTTGAACTTGACTATTCAAAAAGTATTTGAGAAGCAATATGGCTCAGAGGTAGATGACAAAGAAATCGATGAAATCATTTCTGGAGAAGAAAAACAATATGGTGAGAATTACCAACGTGTCTTATCACAATCAGGTATGACTCTTGAAACACGTAAAGCACAAATTCGTACAAGTAAATTAGTTGAATTTGCAGTTAAAAAGGCTGCAGAAGCTGAATTAACTGATGAAGCCTATAAGAAAGCATTTGAGAACTATACTCCGGACGTAACTGCTCAAATTATTCGTTTTGATAATGAAGATAAGGCTAAAGAAATTCTTGAAAAAGCTAAGGCTAGTGATGCAGACTTTGCTCAATTAGCTAAAGATAACTCAACTGATGAGAAAACCAAAGCGAATGGTGGTGAAATCACTTTTGATTCAGCTTCAACAGAAGTACCAGATCAAGTTAAGAAAGCAGCTTTTGCCTTGGATGTTAACGGCATTTCTGATGTCATTACAGCTACTGGTACTCAAGCATACAGCAGTCAATATTACATTGTAAAACTCATTAAGAAAACAGAAAAATCATCTAATATCGATGACTACAAAGAAAAATTGAAAACTGTTATCTTGACTCAAAAACAAAATGATGCATCATTTGTTCAAAGTATTGTCGGAAAAGAATTGCAAGCAGCCAATATCAAGGTTAAAGACCAAGCCTTCCAAAATATCTTTACCCAATATATCGGTGGTGGCGATTCAAGCTCAAGTAGTTCTTCAAAAGAATAAAACAGAAAAGAGCCAAGCGCTCTTTTTCTTATGAGAAAATCTTCTATCCTAAGGGTAAGAGTTTTTTTCTTTCGGAAAAAATGGTATAATAGCAATCAAAACTAGAAAATAAACGGAATTTGGGAACAATTTCTTTTGTTCTCATTAGATTGGTGATACTATGAAGATTAGTAAGAGGCACCTGTTAAACTATTCTATTCTAGTTCCTTACTTACTTTTATCTATTTTGGGCTTGATTGTAGTCTATTCTACAACCAGTGCCATTCTTATCGAAGAAGGTAAAAGTGCCCTCCAATTGGTTCGAAGTCAGGGAATGTTTTGGATACTTAGTTTAATATTGATTGCCTTGATATATAAGCTGAAACTGAATTTTTTAAGAAAAGAACGACTGCTATTTATTGTTATGTTTGTTGAGCTGATTCTTTTGGCTCTGGCTCGCTTAATTGGTACGCCAGTCAATGGAGCCTATGGTTGGATTTCAGTAGGACCTTTGACCATTCAGCCAGCTGAGTATTTGAAGATTATCATCGTCTGGTACTTGGCCCAACATTTCTCAAAACAACAGGATGAAATTGGGATTTACGATTTTCAAGTTTTAACTCAAAATCAATGGATTCCTCGTGCTTTTAATGATTGGCGCTTCGTCCTACTAGTAATGATAGGAAGTTTAGCTATTTTCCCAGATTTGGGGAATGCGACCATACTAGCTCTGGTCGCCTTGATTATGTATACAGTTAGTGGAATTGCTCATCGTTGGTTTATAGCCTTTATCGGTGTATTATTTGGAGTTTCAGCCCTATCCTTATCAGCTATTTCTATGATCGGGGTTGATAAGTTTTCAAAAGTTCCAGTATTTGGTTACGTTGCTAAGCGTTTCAGTGCCTACTTTAATCCCTTTGCCGATTTGGCAGGGTCAGGCCACCAACTTGCAAATTCCTACTTTGCCATGGTAAATGGTGGGTGGTTTGGTCTAGGCTTAGGAAATTCAATCGAAAAACGTGGTTATTTACCAGAGGCCCATACAGACTTTGTATTTTCAATTGTTATTGAAGAGTTTGGATTTGTGGGAGCCAGCTTGATTTTAGCACTTGTCTTTTTCCTGATTTTACGAATTATCCTAGTCGGTATTCGTGCTAAGAATCCCTTTAATTCCATGATGGCGATTGGGGTTGGGGGGATGATGCTGGTACAGGTATTTGTCAATATCGGTGGAATTTCTGGCATTATTCCTTCGACAGGAGTAACCTTCCCCTTCTTATCACAAGGAGGGAATAGTCTTCTGGTCTTGTCTGTAGCCATCGCCTTTGTCTTAAATATTGATGCAAGTGAAAAACGTGCCCAATTGTATGAGGAGTTAGAAGCTCACTCATCAAACTATATGTAGAGCTGAGAGTGGAAAGGATTACCTATGTCTCTTCAAAAATTAGAAAACTATAGTAATAAAGCTGTCGTGCAAGAAGAAGTATTGATTTTAACAGAATTGTTAGAAGATATCACTAAAAATATGCTTGCCCCAGAGACTTTTGAAAAAATCATGGAGTTGAAAGAATTATCAACTCAAGAAGATTATCAAGGCTTGAACCAATTGGTTACTAGTCTGACAAATGATGAAATGGCATATATTTCACGTTATTTCTCTATCTTGCCCCTCTTGATTAATATCTCAGAAGACGTTGATTTGGCCTATGAAATCAACCACCAAAATAATATCGATCAAGATTATCTTGGTAAGTTATCAGCAACTATCAAAATGGTTGCAGAAAAAGAAAATGCGGTTGAAATTCTAGAACACTTGAATGTTGTCCCTGTTTTGACTGCCCATCCAACACAAGTACAACGTAAGAGTATGTTGGATTTGACAAACCATATCCATACACTTTTGCGTAAGTACCGTGATGTGAAGTTAGGCTTGATTAATAAGGAAAAATGGCATAATGATCTCCGTCGTTACATTGAGATTATCATGCAAACAGACATGATTCGTGAAAAGAAATTGAAAGTAACCAATGAAATCACGAATGTTATGGAATACTACAATAGTTCATTCCTGAAGGCAGTTCCTCATTTGACTGCTGAGTACAAACGTCTGGCTAAAAAACATGGCTTGGAGTTGAAACATCCAAAACCAATTACCATGGGAATGTGGATTGGTGGAGACCGTGATGGGAATCCTTTTGTTACAGCAGATACCTTGAAACAATCTGCTATGACTCAGTGTGAAGTCATCATGAACTACTATGATGAAAAGATTTATCAGCTTTATCGTGAGTTCTCTCTCTCAACCAGTATTGTCAATGTGAGCAAGCAAGTCAGAGAAATGGCTCGTCAGTCTAAGGATAATTCTATTTATCGTGAAAAAGAGCTATACCGTCGTGCCTTGTTTGATATTCAATCAAAAATCCAAGCGACAAAAGCTTATTTGATTGAGGATAAGGAAGTTGGAGCTCGCTATGAAACAGCTAATGATTTTTATAAGGATTTAATTACCATTCGTGATTCCCTCTTGGAAAACAAGGGTGAAGCACTGATTTCTGGTGATTTTGTTGAGCTGATTCAGGCAGTTGAAATTTTTGGTTTTTATTTGGCTTCTATCGACATGCGTCAAGATTCTAGTGTTCATGAAGCCTGCGTAGCAGAACTTTTGAAATCAGCAGGTATTCATTCTCATTATAGCGAACTAAGTGAAGAAGAAAAATGCCAGCTTCTCTTGAAAGAATTAGAGGAAGATCCACGTATTCTTTCTGCCACTTACGTTGAAAAATCAGAGTTACTTGAAAAAGAATTGGCCATCTTTAAAGCTGCTCGTAAGTTGAAAGATAAGTTGGGTGATGATGTTATTCGTCAAACTATCATTTCACATGCAACCAGCGTATCAGACATGTTGGAATTGGCTATCTTGCTAAAAGAAGTAGGGTTAGTTGATAAAGAAAGAGCCCGTGTCCAAATTGTTCCTCTCTTTGAAACAATTGAGGACTTGGACCACTCAGAAGAAACCATGAGAGAATATCTTTCTCTTCCTCTGGCCAAGAAATGGATTGCTTCACGCAATAACTATCAAGAAATCATGTTGGGCTACTCTGACAGTAATAAAGATGGTGGTTACCTATCATCATGTTGGACCCTCTACAAGGCTCAACAACAATTGACTGCAATTGGAGACGAATTTGGTGTTAAGGTTACCTTCTTCCATGGCCGTGGTGGTACTGTTGGTCGTGGTGGTGGACCAACCTATGAGGCGATCACATCTCAACCGCTCAAGTCTATTAAGGATCGTATCCGCTTGACGGAGCAGGGTGAAGTAATCGGGAATAAATACGGAAACAAAGACGCAGCCTACTATAACCTTGAAATGCTAGTATCTGCAGCCATTAACCGTATGATTACTCAGAAGAAGAGTGATACCAATACCTCAAATCGTTATGAAGCTATTATGGACCAAGTGGTGGACCGTAGTTACGATATCTACCGTGATTTGGTCTTTGGTAATGACCATTTCTATGATTATTTCTTCGAGTCAAGTCCAATCAAGGCTATTTCAAGCTTTAACATTGGTTCACGTCCAGCCGCTCGTAAGACTATTACTGAAATCGGTGGTTTGCGAGCTATCCCTTGGGTATTCTCATGGTCGCAAAGTCGTGTCATGTTCCCTGGCTGGTATGGGGTTGGTTCAAGCTTCAAGGAATTTATCGATAAAAATCCAGAGAATATCGCTATCTTACGAGATATGTATCAAAACTGGCCTTTCTTCCAATCACTTCTTTCAAATGTTGACATGGTCTTGTCAAAATCAAATATGAATATTGCTTTTGAATATGCCAAACTTTGTGAAGATGATCAAGTAAAAGCAATTTATGAGACTATTCTAAATGAATGGCAAGTTACTAAGGAAGTCATCTTGGCTATCGAAGGTTACGATGAACTCTTGGCGGAAAATCCATATCTAAAAGCAAGTTTGGATTACCGTATGCCTTACTTTAATATCCTTAACTATATCCAGTTGGAATTGATTAAACGTCAACGCAGAGGGGAATTATCAAGCGATCAAGAAAAATTAATCCATACAACCATCAACGGAATTGCAACAGGATTGCGTAATTCTGGCTGATACCTTTCAAACTTCCTCTTTTTCATAGGGGAAGTTTTTGAATATTTCAAAAAAATTCTCAAAGAGTCTTGACAAGTAGTTGAAAAATGATATAATTTAACCATTCAGAAAAGTAATCATATAAACTTTTTAGAGAGTCTGTGGTAGCTGAAAACAGATAAGTGATGATGATGAAAATTGGGCTGAATGTTATTTAGAATTTGAAATCATAAAAATTCGGTGAGCACACCTTACAGTGCATCTCGTTATTGCGAGACAGAGCGATAGGGAAATTCCCTATAATTGAGGTGGTACCGCGCATCGACGTCCTCACACAAGTTTTTTGTGTGAGGATTTTTTTGTTGGAGGTTAGTATGGAAAGAAAACGATGGCGTCGCTTGTTTAGATAAGTGAAGTGTTTTAAAGGAATAAAAAGGAGAAATAGAATGAAAAATAAACGTTTAATTGGAATTATCGCTGCATTAGCAGTCTTAGTAGCAGGAAGCTTGATTTACTCTTCAATGAATAAACCAGAAGCTAAGAATGAAAAGAAAGTTGCCAAAGTTGGTGTTCTTCAGTTTGTGAGCCATCCATCTCTTGACTTGATTTATAAAGGGATTAAAGATGGACTTGCAGAAGAAGGATATAAAGATGATCAAGTTAAAATCGACTTTATGAACTCAGAAGGTGACCAAAGTAAGGTTGCGACAATGAGTAAACAGTTGGTTGCAAATGGGAATGACCTTGTGGTTGGTATTGCTACACCAGCTGCTCAAGGTTTGGCTAGTGCTACAAAAGACCTACCGGTTATCATGGCCGCTATTACTGACCCAATCGGTGCTAACTTGGTCAAAGATTTGAAAAAACCAGGTGGCAACATTACAGGGGTGTCTGACCACAATCCAGCTCAACAACAAGTTGAACTCATCAAAGCTTTGACACCAAATGTGAAAACAATCGGAGCCCTTTACTCAAGCAGCGAAGACAATTCAAAAACTCAGGTAGAAGAATTTAAGGCTTATGCTGAAAAAGCAGGTTTGACAGTAGAAACATTTGCAGTTCCTTCAACAAATGAAATTGCTTCAACAGTTAACGTTATGACTAGCAAGGTTGATGCTATCTGGGTTCCAATCGATAACACTATTGCTTCAGCCTTCTCAACTGTTGTATCAAGCAACCAATCAGCTAAAAAACCAATCTACCCAAGCGCAACTGCCATGGTAGAAGCAGGTGGCTTGGCATCCGTTGTAGTTGATCAACATGATCTCGGTGTGGCAACAGGTAAAATGATTGCACAAGTTTTGAAAGGTGCAAAACCAGCTGATACTCCAGTCAATGTATTTTCAACTGGTAAGTCAGTAATTAACAAAAAATTGGCACAAGAATTAGGTATTACGATTCCTGAATCTGTTCTAAAAGAAGCAGGACAAGTGATTGAATAATCTAGAATGGAGGAGTTGGGGACATCTCCTCCAATTTTTTACAATAGAAATCATATAGAAAAGGTTAAGAAACAGATGATATTATCTATTATTTCTCAAGGATTTGTCTGGGCTATTCTAGGTCTGGGAATCTTTATGACATTTAGGATTTTGAACTTTCCAGATATGACGGCAGAAGGTTCCTTCCCTCTTGGGGGAGCTGTTGCTGTCACTCTGATAACCAAAGGCGTGAACCCTTTTTTAGCGACACTTGTTGCTGTAGGAGCAGGTTGTTTGGCTGGAATGGCAGCAGGACTTCTTTATACAAAAGGGAAAATCCCAACCTTGCTCTCAGGGATTTTGGTGATGACTTCTTGTCACTCTATCATGCTTTTGATTATGGGACGTGCGAATTTAGGCCTGCTTGGAACTAAGCAAATTCAGGATGTTTTGCCTTTTGATTCGGATTTGAATCAACTCTTGACAGGTCTCATCTTTGTCAGTCTTGTCATTGTTCTCATGCTCTTTTTCTTGGACACCAAACTCGGACAAGCCTATATTGCTACAGGTGACAATCCTGATATGGCTAGAAGTTTCGGGATTCATACTGGACGCATGGAGCTCATGGGCTTGGTCTTATCAAATGGTGTTATTGCCCTTGCAGGTGCCCTCATTGCCCAGCAAGAAGGCTATGCTGATGTGTCTCGAGGAATCGGGGTTATCGTTGTAGGTCTTGCAAGTTTGATTATTGGAGAAGTTATCTTCAAGAGTTTGAGCTTGGCAGAGCGTCTGGTTGCCATCGTTGTAGGTTCTATCGCTTATCAATTCTTAGTGTGGGCAGTTATTGCGCTTGGCTTTAATACAAGTTACCTTCGTTTGTACAGCGCTGTGATTTTAGCAGTCTGCCTCATGATTCCAACATTTAAGCAAACAATCTTGAAAGGAGCCAAGTTAAGCAAATGACAGCAATTGTAGAATTAAAAAATGCAACCAAAGTCGTTAAAAATGGCTTTGATGAAGAAAAGATTATTTTAAATGATGTTTCCTTAGAAATTTTTGAACAGGACTTTATCACGATTTTAGGTGGAAATGGTGCTGGGAAATCAACTCTCTTTAACACTATTGCAGGAACCTTGTCATTAACCAGTGGAACTATTCGTATCTTGGGTGAAGATGTTACTAAGTTTTCACCCGAGAAGCGTGCCAAGTATCTGTCTCGAGTTTTCCAAGATCCCAAGATGGGGACAGCTCCCCGTATGACGGTGGCTGAAAATCTTTTGATTGCCAAGTTTCGTGGTGAAAAGCGAGGACTGTTTCCGAGACGTCTGGCTAGCTATAAGGATGAGTTTCAGGCAACTATTGAAAAAGTGGGAAACGGTCTTGAGAAACACTTGAATACACCGATTGAGTTCTTATCAGGTGGACAAAGACAAGCCTTGAGTCTCTTGATGGCAACCTTGAAGCGTCCTGAATTACTCTTGTTAGATGAGCATACTGCAGCCCTTGATCCAAAGACCAGTGTGGCCTTGATGGAATTGACGGATGAATTTGTCAAGAATGATCAGCTGACAGCGCTTATGATTACTCATCATATGGAAGATGCTCTCAAATATGGCAATCGCTTGATTGTTATGAAGGAAGGTCGTATTATCCAAGATTTGACCCAAGAAGAAAAAGCAAAAATGAAAATCTCTGATTATTATCAACTCTTTGAATAAAGTAGGGAAAATGAGTGAAATGGTTTACTTTTTTTCTGAAATAAAGTATACTATATAAAGTAAACTATGATAACATGGAGGTATTGTGTATGGTTGACAAACAAGTCATTGAAGAAATCAAAAACAATGCCAACATTGTGGAAGTCATAGGAGATGTGATTTCTTTACAAAAGGCAGGACGGAACTATCTAGGGCTCTGTCCTTTTCATGGTGAAAAAACACCTTCTTTCAACGTTGTTGAGGATAAGCAGTTTTACCACTGTTTTGGTTGTGGGCGCTCAGGTGATGTCTTTAAGTTCATCGAGGAGTACCAAGGGGTTCCCTTTATGGAGGCTGTCCAAATCTTAGGTCAGCGTGTCGGGATAGAGGTGGAAAAACCGCTTTATAGTGAACAGAAGCCAGCTTCACCCCTCCAAGCTCTTTATGATATGCACGAAGATGCTGCCAAATTTTATCATGCTATTCTCATGACAACGACTATGGGGGAAGAGGCCAGAAACTACCTTTATCAGCGTGGTTTAACAGATGAAGTGCTAAAGCATTTTCGGATTGGTTTGGCACCTCCAGAACGAAACTATCTCTATCAACGTTTGTCTGGTCAGTATCGTGATGAGGATTTCCTAGATTCAGGACTGTTTTATCTCTCGGATGCTAATCAATTTGTAGATACCTTTCACAATCGGATTATGTTTCCCCTGACAAATGACCAGGGAAAGGTCATTGCCTTCTCAGGTCGTATCTGGCAGAAAACGGATTCACAAACTTCTAAGTATAAAAATAGCCGATCGACTGCAATTTTTAACAAAAGTTACGAATTATATCATATGGATAGGGCAAAAAAATCTTCTGGTAAAGCCAGTGAGATTTACCTCATGGAAGGGTTCATGGATGTTATTGCAGCCTATCGGGCTGGAATCGAAAATGCTGTGGCGTCTATGGGAACGGCCTTGAGTCGTGAGCATGTTGAGCATCTGAAAAGGTTAACCAAGAAGTTGGTTCTTGTTTACGATGGCGATAAGGCTGGGCAAGCTGCGACATTGAAAGCCTTGGATGAAATTGGCGATATGCCTGTGCAAATCGTTAGTATGCCTGATAACTTGGATCCAGATGAGTATCTACAAAAAAATGGACCAGAAGACTTGGCCTATCTGTTAACGAAAACTCGTATTAGTCCGATTGAGTTTTACATTCACCAGTACAAGCCTGAAAATAGTGAAAATCTGCAGGCTCAGATTGAGTTTATCGAAAAAATAGCTCCCTTGATTGTTCAAGAAAAGTCTATCACTGCTCAAAACAGCTATATTCATATTTTAGCTGACAGTCTGGCGTCCTTTGATTATGCCCAGATTGAGCAGATTGTGAATGAGAGTCGACAGGTACAAAGGCAGAATCGTATGGAAGGAATTTCCAGACCGACGCCAATCACCATGCCTGTTACAAAGCAGTTATCGGCTATTATGAGGGCAGAAGCCCATCTACTTTATCGAATGATGGAATCTCCTCTTATTTTGAATGATTACCGTTTGCGAGAAGATTTTGCATTTGACACACCTGAATTTCAGGTCTTATATGACTTGTTTGGTCAGTATGGCAATCTTCCTCCAGAAGTTTTAGCAGAACAGCCAGAGGAAGTTGAAAGAGCTTGGTATCAAGTCTTAGCTCAGGATTTGCCTGCTGAGATGTCTCCGCAGGAACTATGTGAAGTAGAGATGACTCGAAATAAGGCTCTCTTGAATCAGGACAATATGAGAATCAAAAAGAAGGTGCAGGAAGCTAGCCATGTAGGAGATACCGATACAGCCCTAGAAGAATTGGAACGTTTAATTTCCCAAAAGAGAAGAATGGAGTAATAATGGCAACAAAACAAAAAGAAGTAACAACATTTGACGTACAAGTAGCAGAATTTATCCGTAATCATAAACAAAAAGGGACAGCAACTGATGATGAAATCAATGCTAGTCTAGTTATTCCTTTTACCTTGGATGCTGATGGGATTGAAGATCTCTTGCAACGAATTCAGGATGCAGGGATTTCGATCACAGACAACGAAGGAAACCCAAGTGCGCGTGTTCTTAGCACTGAAGAAGAGCCAGAACTTAGCGATGAGGACTTGATTGGATCAACTTCTGCTAAGGTCAATGACCCTGTCCGTATGTACTTGAAAGAAATCGGGGTTGTTCCTCTTTTGACCAATGAAGAGGAAAAAGAATTGGCATTAGCAGTTGAAGCTGGTGATATCGAAGCCAAACAACGTCTTGCTGAAGCCAACCTTCGTTTGGTTGTTTCCATTGCCAAACGCTATGTTGGCCGTGGTATGCAGTTTCTTGACTTGATTCAAGAAGGAAACATGGGCTTGATGAAGGCGGTTGACAAGTTTGACTATTCTAAAGGGTTCAAGTTCTCAACTTACGCAACTTGGTGGATTCGTCAGGCTATCACTCGTGCTATTGCGGATCAAGCTCGTACCATCCGTATCCCAGTTCATATGGTTGAGACCATCAATAAATTGGTTCGTGAACAGCGTAATCTCCTTCAAGAATTGGGACAAGATCCAACACCAGAACAAATCGCTGAACGTATGGATATGACCCCTGACAAGGTTCGTGAAATCTTGAAGATTGCCCAAGAACCGGTATCCCTTGAAACTCCAATCGGTGAAGAGGATGATAGCCACCTTGGGGACTTTATCGAAGATGAAGTGATTGAAAATCCAGTGGACTATACAACTCGTATCGTCTTGCGTGAGCAGTTGGATGAGGTCTTGGATACTCTTACAGACCGTGAAGAAAATGTTTTGCGTCTGCGTTTTGGGCTAGATGATGGTAAAATGCGTACCCTTGAAGATGTTGGTAAAGTTTTTAACGTAACCCGTGAGCGTATCCGTCAGATTGAGGCTAAAGCTTTGAGAAAACTACGCCAACCAAGTCGCAGCAAACCGCTTCGTGATTTTATTGAAGACTAAGAGTGAGGATGAATATGGCTTATACAGAAGAGCAAATTGAAAACATCAAAACACGAATTTTATCAGCCTTGGAAGAAGTTATTGACCCTGAGTTGGGAATCGATATTGTCAATCTTGGTTTGATTTATGAGATTCGTTTTGACGGAGATACAGGGCAAACAGAGATTGATATGACTTTGACAACTATGGGTTGTCCCCTGGCAGATCTTTTGACAGACCAGATTTATGATGCTATGACCGAGGTGCCCGAAGTGACTGATACTGAGGTCAAATTAGTCTGGTATCCAGCCTGGACAGTTGAAAAAATGAGTCGCTATGCCCGCATTGCCCTAGGCATTAAGTAAACATATAAAAGTATGTGAGAGATTATTGGAAAAGCAAGGAAATTTCCCCTCTTTTCCTCTAGTCTCTCCTTTCTTTTGCTGATTTTATTCAAAGAAAATGATATAATAGTAGTTATGGAAAAAAAGAAATTACGCATCAATATGTTGAGTTCAAGTGAGAAAGTAGCAGGACAAGGAGTTTCAGGTGCCTACCGTGAATTAGTTCGTCTTCTTCACCGTGATGCTAAGGACCAATTGATTGTTACAGAAAATCTACCAATTGAGGCAGATGTAACTCACTTTCATACGATTGATTTCCCCTATTATTTATCTACATTCCAAAAGAAACGCTCAGGAAGGAAAATTGGCTATGTGCATTTCTTGCCTGATACACTTGAGGGGAGTTTGAAAATTCCATTTTTCTTAAAGGGAATTGTTAAACGCTATGTATTTTCTTTTTACAACCGGATGGAGCACTTGGTTGTGGTCAATCCGATGTTTATTGAGGATTTGGTAGCAGCTGGTATTCCACGTGAAAAAGTGACCTATATTCCTAACTTTGTAAACAAGGAAAAATGGCATCCCCTTCCACAAGAAGAGGTAGCGAGACTGCGAACAGATTTAGGTCTTAGTGAAAATCAGTTTATCGTAGTAGGTGCTGGGCAAGTTCAGAAACGTAAAGGGATTGATGACTTTATCCGTCTGGCTGAGGAATTGCCTCAAATTACCTTTATCTGGGCGGGTGGTTTCTCTTTTGGTGGCATGACAGATGGCTATGAACGCTACAAAAAAATTATGGAAAATCCCCCTAAAAATTTGATTTTTCCAGGTATTGTATCGCCAGAGCAGATGCGTGAATTGTATGTCCTAGCGGACCTTTTCTTGTTGCCTAGTTACAATGAGCTCTTTCCTATGACTATTTTAGAAGCTGCGAGTTGTGAAGCTCCGATTATGTTGCGTGATTTGGATCTCTATAAGGTAATTTTGGAGGGAAATTATCGAGCGACAGCAGATAGAGAAGAGATGAAAGAAGCTATTCTGGAATATCAAGCAAATCCTGCTGCTTTAAAAGAACTTAAAGAAAAAGCTAAGAATATTTCCAGAGAGTATTCTGAAGAGCATCTGTTACAAATCTGGTTGGACTTTTATGAGAAACAAGCCGCTTTAGGGAGAAAGTAAAAAGTGAGGTAATCTATGCGAATTGGTTTATTTACAGATACCTATTTTCCTCAGGTTTCAGGTGTTGCGACCAGTATTCGAACCTTGAAAACAGAACTTGAAAAGCAAGGGCACGCTGTTTTTATCTTTACGACGACAGATAAGGATGTCAATCGTTATGAAGATTGGCAAATTATCCGGATTCCAAGTGTTCCTTTTTTTGCTTTTAAGGATCGTCGATTTGCCTACCGAGGTTTCAGCAAGGCACTTGAAATTGCCAAACAGTATCAGCTAGATATTATTCATACCCAGACAGAATTTTCTCTTGGCTTGTTGGGGATTTGGATTGCGCGTGAATTGAAGATTCCAGTCATCCATACTTATCACACCCAGTACGAAGACTATGTGCATTATATTGCTAAGGGGATGCTGATTCGTCCGAGTATGGTCAAGTACTTGGTCAGAGGTTTCTTACATGATGTGGATGGGGTTATTTGCCCGAGTGAGATTGTTCGTGACTTGCTATCTGACTATAAGGTCAAGGTTGAAAAACGGGTCATTCCAACTGGGATTGAATTAGCCAAGTTTGAGCGTCCAGAAATCAAGCAGGAAAATTTGATAGAACTGCGTAGTAAACTAGGGATTCAAGATGATGAAAAGATGTTGCTTAGTCTTTCCAGAATTTCTTATGAAAAAAATATTCAAGCAGTTTTAGCAGCCTTTGCAGAAGTTCTGAAAGAAGAAGACAAGGTCAAACTGGTGGTAGCTGGGGACGGTCCTTATTTGGATGACCTCAAAGAGCAAGCCAAGAAACTAGAGATTCAAGACACAGTCATCTTTACTGGCATGATTGCTCCTAGTGAGACGGCTCTTTATTATAAGGCGGCGGATTTCTTCATTTCAGCATCGACAAGTGAGACGCAAGGTTTGACCTACTTGGAAAGCTTGGCTAGTGGGACGCCTGTCATTGCACATGGAAATCCTTATCTGGACAATCTTATCAGTGATAAAATGTTTGGAACCCTGTACTATGGGGAACATGATTTGGCTGGAGCTATTTTAGAAGCCCTGATCGCAACGCCAGATATGGATGAGCATACCTTATCAGAGAAATTGTACGAGATTTCAGCTGAGAACTTTGGAAAACGAGTGCATGAGTTTTATCTGGATGCCATTATTTCAAATAACTTCCAGAAAGATTTAGCAAAAGATGATACGGTCAGTCAGCGTATCTTTAAGACAGTTTTGTATCTACCGCAACAGGTGGTTGCTGTGCCTGTAAAAGGCTCTAGACGAATGCTGAGGGCTTCAAAAACACAGTTAATCAGCATCAGAGATTATTGGAAAGACCATGAAGAATAGAAAGAGGAATAGCTATGAAAAAACAATTGATGAGAAGTGGAAGTGATCAAAAAATTGCTGGAGTATGTGCTGGGGTCGCAAATTATTTTGATATTGATCCGACTATTGTTCGTGTAATATGGGGTGTTCTTGCATTTTGTTATGGGGCAGGAATTGTAGCTTATATCATTTTATGGATTATTGCGCCGGTAGCAAGTGACTATTGAAAACTAGCTGAATTCATGCTAAGATAATAGAAAATAGAATGTAACGAAGGAGATAAAAATGGCATTTGGAGATAATGGAAAACGTAAAAAAACTATGTTTGAGAAATTAACCTTGCTTATCGTACTTATCATGTTAGTAGCAAGTATTTTGGGTATTTTTGCAACTGCAATTGGTGCCCTCAGTAATCTATAAAATAGATTCAAGAAAATTTTGTGACTGGGATTTCCCAGCCCTTTTTTAAAGTGAGAAGAAAAAAATGAGTATGTTTTTAGATACAGCCAAGATCAAGGTCAAGGCTGGTAATGGTGGCGATGGTATGGTTGCCTTTCGCCGTGAAAAATATGTCCCTAATGGCGGTCCTTGGGGTGGTGACGGTGGTCGTGGAGGTAATGTAGTCTTCGTTGTAGACGAAGGTCTACGTACTCTCATGGATTTCCGCTATAATCGCCATTTCAAGGCTGATTCTGGTGAGAAAGGAATGACCAAAGGGATGCATGGTCGTGGTGCTGAGGACCTTAGAGTTCGAGTACCACAAGGTACGACTGTGCGTGATGCGGAGACTGGCAAGGTTTTGACAGATTTGATTGAACACGGTCAAGAATTTATCGTTGCCCACGGTGGTCGTGGTGGACGTGGAAATATTCGTTTCGCGACACCAAAAAATCCTGCACCAGAAATCTCTGAAAATGGAGAACCAGGTCAGGAACGTGAGTTACAATTGGAACTAAAAATCTTGGCTGATGTTGGTTTAGTTGGATTCCCATCTGTTGGGAAATCAACACTTTTAAGTGTTATTACCTCAGCTAAACCTAAAATTGGTGCCTACCACTTTACGACTATTGTTCCAAATTTGGGAATGGTTCGTACCCAATCGGGTGAATCCTTTGCAGTGGCGGATCTACCAGGTTTGATTGAAGGTGCTAGTCAAGGTGTTGGTTTGGGAACTCAGTTCCTCCGTCACATCGAGCGTACACGTGTCATCCTTCACATCATTGATATGTCAGCTAGCGAAGGACGTGATCCATATGAGGACTATCTAGCTATCAATAAAGAGCTGGAATCATACAATCTTCGCCTCATGGAGCGTCCACAGATTATCGTAGCCAACAAGATGGACATGCCTGAAAGTCAGGAAAATCTTGCAGAATTTAAGAAAAAATTGGCTGAAAACTACGATGAATTTGAAGACTTACCAGCTATCTTCCCAATTTCTGGTTTGACCAAGCAAGGTCTGGCAACGCTTTTGGATGCTACAGCTGAATTGCTAGACAAGACACCAGAATTCTTGCTCTACGACGAGTCAGATATGGAAGAAGAAGCTTACTATGGATTTGACGAGGAAGAAAAAGCCTTTGAAATTAGTCGTGATGACGATGCGACATGGGTACTTTCTGGTGAAAAACTCATGAAACTCTTCAATATGACCAACTTTGATCGTGACGAATCAGTCATGAAATTTGCCCGTCAATTACGTGGTATGGGGGTTGATGAAGCCCTTCGTGCGCGTGGTGCTAAAGATGGGGATTTGGTCCGCATTGGTAAATTTGAGTTTGAATTTGTAGACTAGGAGACTGATATGGGAGATAAACCGATATCTTTCCGAGATGCGGATGGTAATTTCGTTTCTGCCGCAGATGTTTGGAATGAAAAGAAATTGGAAGAACTATTTAATCGTCTCAATCCAAATCGTGCTCTGAGATTAGCACGAACTAAAAAAGAAAATCCATCTCAGTAAAGAATATAACAAAATTCCGTGCCACATCAGACACGGAATTTTCTTATTCTTCAAAGAAAAATGGTGGAGCGAATTTTTTCAGTTCTTCAAAGCATCTTTGAGCAGCTTCTGCATCTTCGCAGATGACAAGGCAGACATCATCACCACAGAGAGTAGCGATAGCGTCAGAGAAACTTAATGCATCAATGATAGAACCAAAGGATTGCGCAAGTCCAGGAAGGGTTTTAAGGAGGACTTGGTGTTGAACGGGACGCATCAAGACAAGAGCATCTTCCATGTAAATTTCAAGACGTTTTTCCCATTTTGCGATAGAACCTGTATTGAGCACGTAGTAAGAGTTGTCTTCTTCTCGTACTTTTGAGAGGTTCATGCTTTTAATATCTCTTGAAAGTGTAGCTTGTGTAACTTGGATGTCGTTATCAGCAAGAAGAGCTTGTAGCTCAGCTTGAGTATGAATCTTGTTTTTCGTTACAAGAGCTCGTATGAGTTGGTGTCGGTGTTCAGATTTATTCATAAAATGTTACTCCTTGTACTAGGTACAGAAAGCGTGGACTGAGCGAGAATGTCAGTCGGGTGGTAAGCGGTATTGTCACGTATGATGATTTCAAAGTCAGTAGTATAGGACTAAATGGAGAGTGTCTCATCCTTTTAACTTGTCACTAGTTAAAAGGATGAATTGGAGGTTAATCCGTTCATCTATATTGCTGTTCTTTATTGATAGTGAATCATTTACTTAGGGTAGCTTTTTGTCACGGCTTCTTGTGAATATACGATTAATGTTAATTCACAGAGATTTTCCAACATGTAGTGTGGTAGCGAGTGTTATAAATGGTTACACATGTTGGTTAGATTCATAGTATCTTTTGTCAAAGGTCCAGTTTTAGCTACGTCATAGGTCTAGACTAGGATTGAATTTGATACTAAGTTTATGTGTAGTTTAACAGTTCAAGTGGAAATAGTTTCATCTTAAAAGTCTGGTACATTATACCTTTTGACAAGGTAGGATAAGACTAGACTGTTCAAGATCGACAGTCAGGTGGTAAGCGGTATTGTCACGGATTGTGATTTCAAAGTCAGTAGTATAGAGGACTAAACGAAGAGTATCTCCTTCTTTTAGCTTGTAAATAGTTGGCTGCAGTTCAAATTGGATATCCATCCATTCATCTGCAGTAATATCCTCTACCGACAGTAAATCATTTCTATTTTGTAAGTTGAGATAGCCTTTTGTCACGACGCGTTGTGCATTTTCGCGAAAAGGCAATTCGTTGAGATTTTCCAACATATGGTAGCGACCGTTGTCAATGGTTCTAGCACTTAAAACAGCTGGATAAGGTTGTAGGTATTTCTTTTGTCCAAATTCTAGCAGTTGGGCAGATAAGACCCCCTTATTTGTACTGGATTTGATACGAAGATTGAGCTGAGCGCGACCGTTCAGGTGGAGATCCTTGGTCACAGGAAGGTCGATAGTGATTTGATTGGCTTTCGCTTGATAGAGTTCCGTATTGAAGGTCTGGTATGTCTTACCATAACGCTCAAAATCCTTATCTAAATACTGGTTTTGAATAACTTGCTCTTCTTGACCAAGTGAGAAGGTTTCAAAGTTCTCTTGCTCTCCGAAGGTATCAAGTGATAACCAAGTCTGAGGAGCTGTATTGTCCTGCCAGATAACAGTCGGAAGCTGATAATCTGTTTCCTGTCCCAATAATTTCTTAGTCAGTAAGGCATTCATGGATTCGCGGAAGTCAATGGACTGCCAGTTGTTCATATAAACATGAGCGCCATTATGGAAAAAGAGATGCTTATTTATATAAGCAGGAAGGGCATGGAACATCTGGTAAACATGAAGTGGTTTGACATTCCAATCCTGAGACCCATGGGTAAAGACAACCTCTGCTTTTACCTTATGGGCATTGAGTAGATAATTACGGTCATGCCAAAACTGATTGTAGTCACCAGACTTGCGATCCAGTTGCTCTTTTACTTTTTCTAAGTCAGCTTGGTGAGCTTCGTTCCCACGAATATAGTCACCAGCCAAGAGATTACGAGAGTAGGTTAGTTCAGCAAGGGAGTCAAAGTCCTCACCTGGATAACCACCTGGGCTAGTTACTAGACCGTTTTCACGGTAGTAGTTGTACCACGAAGAAATACCAGCCTCGGCAATGATAACTTCTAAACCATCGACACCTGTAGTCGAAAGACCATTGGATATGGTACCTAGATAAGAAAGTCCAGTTGTGGTTACTTTTCCGTTTGACCAGTCAGCCTTGACTTGACGCTGGCGCGTGTGATCAGTAAAGGCACGGCAACGACCATTGAGCCAATCAATGACATTTTTATAAGCCTCTATTTGCTGGTAGTCCCCGTTAGTCATGAAACCTGTAGAGTCTTTGGTACCGACACCTGAGACATAAAGATTGGCAAAACCTCGTGGAAGGAAGTAGTCGTTGAGAGTATAGCTAGCGTTGATGTGCGTTAGCTTTTCCTCAGCTTCTGACACAAGCTCAGCTTGACCTTGGGGTTGGACGAGATTGAGTTGAGGTTCTTTAAGCTCAATCTTGTGAGTAGGTTTGACCTCAAGCTCACCCTCCATCTTGTAGAGAGCCTTATCACTAGCCTTGTCATTGGTTCCCTGATGGTAGGGGCTGGCTGTCATGATAGCAGGGATTTTTCCATCATAACGAGGACGAATAATGCTGACCTTGACTAAGTCTGGAAGCCCTTTTCGGTCAGTATCGACACGAGTCTCAACGTAAACGACTTCGCGAATGGCATCATGGCTAGAAAAGGTAGCCAAACTCTTGCCGTTAAAGTAGTGATAGTCATTATCCTCAGGAATCAGGCCGTCACTGACAAGTTGGTCGATAAGAGTATTTCCCTTTTTGGTGCGAGTATTGAGTAACTGATAGAAATTTTCAATCAAGTCACCATATACAATGGGAAAACCAGTCTCTTTACGAAAAACATCACTGTCTTCAAAGTCAACCAAGTAAGAAAAACCTAAAAGTTGAAAAGCCACAGTATAGAAAATATCAGCAGTCAACTCTTTATCTGATTGAAAAAATGTCAATAAGTCAGTTTCCTTATCAACTGCTAAACTGGATAGGGGATAGGAGCTATCTTTGTAATTAAAAAAGAAACGAATAAGAAACGCTTCAAGCATTTTTTTATTTGTGATGTTGACTGGTAAATCAAATCCATACTTTTTTAATTCAAAGATAATTGTATCTCTAGGTAGCGCAAAATAGCTGAATTGATTAAAACGCATAAAAGCCTCCTACTTATGAAATATATTACAGTTATTATATCAAAAAATAGAGAGAAAAGATACTATAAAAATTAATAGAAACTATAATAAATAAAAATAAGTATTTATAAAATAAACATGTGAAATGATAAGCTTAAATACAAAAATATTAGTGGTGCTGTTGTAAATCAGGCAAGGATTGTCTAATTAACTATGATTTGAGCTATTAGATATTAAAGCATCAGTAATAGTAATAGAAATTTTAAGAAAATGGTATAATATAGTGAGAACGATAGAGGAGAAGTGTAAATTGATCGCACAACTAGATACAAAAACAGTCTATAGTTTTATGGAGAGTGTCATTTCAATCGACAAGTATGTGAGAGTAGCAAAAGACTATGGCTACACTCATCTGGCTATGATGGATATTGACAATCTTTACGGGGCTTTCGATTTTCTAGAGGTTACAAAAAAATACGGCATTCATCCTTTGTTAGGGCTTGAAATGAATGTGCTTGTAGATGATAAGGATGTGAATTTGCGCTTTTTAGCTTTATCTAGTGTGGGCTATCAGCAGTTGATGAAACTATCAACATCCAAGATGCAGGGGGAGAAAGATTGGACAGTTTTATCTCAGTATCTAGAGGATATTGCGGTAATTGTGCCTTATTTTGATGGACTGGAGTCGCTCAATATAGGCTGTGATTACTATATAGGGGTTTACCCAGAGACACTGGCCAGAGAATTTCATCATCCAATTTTGCCACTTTATCGGGTCAATACATTTGAAAGTAAGGATAGAGAAGTTCTTCAAGTATTAGCAGCGATTAAAGAAAATCTACCGCTCAGAGAAGTTCCTTTGCGTTCTAGACAAGATGTTTTTATGTCAGCAAGTTCTTTAGAGAAACTATTCCAAGAGCGTTTTCCTCAAGCCTTGGAAAACTTAGAAAAGCTTATTTCAGGTATTTCTTATGACTTGGATACTAGTCTGAAACTGCCTCGCTTTAATCCTGCTAGACCAGCAGTAGAAGAATTAAGAGAACGTGCTGAATTGGGGCTTGCTCAGAAGGGGTTAACTGGTAAAGAATATCAAGACCGTCTAGACCAAGAATTGGCTGTTATTCATGATATGGGCTTTGATGATTATTTCTTGGTTGTTTGGGATTTATTGCGTTTTGGACGTTCGAATGGCTATTATATGGGAATGGGACGAGGTTCCGCAGTTGGTAGCTTGGTTTCCTATGCTCTAGACATTACAGGGATTGACCCAGTTCAGAAAAATCTGATTTTTGAACGTTTCCTCAATCGTGAACGCTATACCATGCCTGATATTGATATTGATATTCCTGATATTTATCGTCCAGATTTTATCAGATATGTTGGTAATAAATATGGTAGTAAACATGCGGCTCAAATCGTTACCTTTTCTACTTTTGGTGCTAAGCAAGCTCTGCGAGATGTTTTAAAACGTTTTGGTGTGCCAGAGTATGAATTATCTGCAATTACCAAGAAAATCAGTTTTCGTGATAATCTCAAGTCGGCCTATGAGGGTAATCTTCAGTTTCGTCAGCAAATCAATAGTAAGCTAGAATATCAAAAAGCCTTTGAAATTGCTTGCAGGATAGAGGGCTATCCAAGACAAACCTCTGTCCATGCGGCTGGTGTTGTAATCAGTGACCAAGATTTGACCAACTACATTCCTCTAAAACATGGTGACGAAATTCCGCTGACTCAGTATGATGCTCATGGAGTTGAATCTAGCGGGCTATTGAAAATGGACTTTCTGGGACTGCGAAATTTGACCTTTGTCCAGAAGATGCAAGAATTGCTTGCTGAATCAGAAGGTATTCACCTTAAAATTGAAGAAATTGATTTGGAAGACAAAGAAACGTTAGCTTTATTTGCCTCTGGCAATACAAAAGGTATCTTTCAATTTGAGCAACCTGGTGCCATTCGCTTGCTCAAACGTGTGCAACCAGTCTGTTTTGAAGATGTCGTAGCAACTACTTCTCTAAATCGACCAGGTGCCAGTGACTACATCAATAATTTTGTGGCAAGAAAGCATGGGCAGGAAGAAGTGACTGTTCTGGATCCAGTACTGGAGGATATTTTGGCTCCAACCTACGGCATCATGCTCTATCAGGAGCAGGTTATGCAGGTTGCTCAGAGATTTGCTGGATTTAGCCTCGGAAAAGCCGATATTTTACGTCGGGCTATGGGGAAAAAAGATGCCTTTGCCATGCATGAAATGAGGGAATCCTTTATTCAAGGATCATTAGATGCTGGTCATACTAGGGAAAAGGCAGAGCAGGTCTTTGATGTTATGGAGAAGTTTGCAGGTTATGGATTTAACCGATCTCACGCCTATGCTTACTCAGCCTTGGCCTTCCAGTTGGCCTATTTCAAAACACATTATCCAGCCATTTTTTATCAAGTCATGTTGAATTCTGCCAACAGTGATTATGTAACAGATGCCTTAGAAGCAGGTTTTGAAGTAGCCCCATTGTCCATTAATACTATTCCCTATCACGATAAAATTGCCAACAAATCTATCTATCTAGGTTTGAAATCGATTAAGGGGCTCAGCAAGGATTTGGCACTTTGGATTATCGAACATAGACCTTATTCTAACATTGAAGATTTTATAGCTAAACTACCTGAGAATTATTTGAAACTTCCCTTGCTGGAACCTTTGGTAAAAGTTGGTCTTTTCGATTCATTTGAAAAAAATCGCCAAAAAGTATTTAATAATTTAGGTAATCTATTTGAATTTGTGAAAGAGTTAGGAAGCTTATTTGGAGAGAGCATTTATAGTTGGCAAGATTTGGAGGACTGGACGGAGCAAGAAAAATTCTACATGGAACAAGAGCTTCTAGGAGTAGGAGTCAGCAAACATCCACTACAAGCTATTGCAAATAAGGCTATTTATCCGATTACTCCTATTAGTAATTTATCAGAAAATAGCTATGCTATTATCTTGGTTGAGGTTCAGAAGATAAAAGTAATTCGTACCAAAAAAGGTGAAAATATGGCTTTCTTACAGGTGGATGACAGTAAGAAAAAATTGGATGTTACGCTCTTTTCAGATTTATATCGACAGGTTGGACAGGAAGTAAGAGAAGGAGCTTTCTACTATATAAAAGGAAAAATCCAGTTACGAGATGGCCGTCTGCAAATGATTGCACAAGAAATAAGAGAAGCAGTAGCTGAGCGTTTTTGGATTCAGTTGAAAAATCATGACTCAGATCAAGAAATTTCGAGAATTTTAGATCAATATAAAGGCCCAATCCCAGTCATCATCAGGTATGAAGAGGAACAGAGAACGATTGTTTCTCCCAATCATTTTGTAGTTAAATCCACTGAATTAGAAGCGAAATTAGGTGGAATCGTTATGAAAACGATTTATCGCTAAAATTACGGAAAATAGAAGAATTTTCCATTTAAATGTGATATAATCAGTAAGAATGTTAAAAGAAAAAGGAGCATAACCAATATGAAACGTATTGCTGTTTTGACTAGTGGTGGAGACGCCCCTGGTATGAACGCTGCTATCCGTGCAGTTGTTCGTCAAGCAATTTCAGAAGGAATGGAAGTATTTGGTATCTATGATGGATATGCTGGTATGGTTGCTGGTGAAATTCATCCCCTAGATGCGGCTTCAGTAGGAGACATCATTTCTCGTGGTGGTACTTTCCTTCACTCTGCTCGTTACCCAGAGTTCGCTCAACTTGAAGGGCAACTTAAAGGGATTGAGCAATTGAAAAAACACGGAATTGAAGGTGTAGTTGTTATCGGTGGTGACGGATCTTACCACGGTGCTATGCGTTTGACTGAACATGGATTCCCAGCTATCGGTCTTCCTGGTACAATCGATAACGATATTGTTGGTACTGACTTCACAATCGGTTTTGACACAGCGGTTACTACTGCTATGGATGCTATCGATAAGATTCGTGATACATCATCAAGTCACCGTCGTACATTTGTTATCGAAGTTATGGGACGTAACGCAGGTGATATCGCTCTTTGGGCTGGTATTGCAACTGGTGCTGATGAAATCATCATTCCTGAAGAAGGATTCAAGATTGAAGATATCGTAGAAAGCATTAAATGTGGATACGAGTGTGGTAAAAAACACAATATCATCGTCTTGGCAGAAGGTGTGATGTCAGCAGCTGAATTTGGTCAAAAACTTAAAGAAGCTGGAGATACAAGCGACCTTCGTGTGACAGAACTTGGACATATTCAACGTGGTGGTTCTCCAACTGCGCGTGACCGTGTTTTGGCATCACGTATGGGTGCACATGCCGTTAAACTTCTTAAAGAAGGTATCGGTGGTGTTGCGGTTGGTATCCGTAACGAAAAAATGGTTGAAAACCCAATTCTTGGAACTGCAGAAGAAGGAGCATTGTTTAGCCTTACTGCAGATGGTAAGATTGTGGTTAACAACCCACATAAAGCTGACCTTGAGCTATCTAGCTTGAATAAGAGCTTATCATAATTTATAATTTAGTTAATAAGACCAAAAAGGTCATATATAAAGGAGTCACAAAAATCATGAACAAACGTGTAAAAATCGTTGCAACTTTGGGACCTGCGGTAGAAATCCGCGGTGGTAAAAAATTCGGTGATGACGGATACTGGGGTGAAAAACTTGATGTTGAAGCTTCAGCTAAAAACATTGCTAAATTGATCGAAGCTGGTGCTAACACATTCCGTTTCAACTTCTCACACGGTGACCACCAAGAGCAAGGTGACCGTATGGCAACTGTTAAACTTGCTGAAAAACTTGCAGGTAAAAAAGTTGGTTTCCTTCTTGATACAAAAGGACCAGAAATCCGTACTGAATTGTTTGAAGGAGATGCAAAAGAGTACTCTTACACAACTGGTGAAAAAATCCGTGTTGCTACTAAACAAGGAATCAAATCAACTCGTGATGTGATCGCATTGAACGTTGCTGGTGCTCTTGATATCTATGATGATGTTGAAGTTGGTCGTCAAGTTTTGGTTGACGATGGTAAACTTGGTCTTCGTGTGGTTGCTAAAGATGACGCAACTCGTGAGTTTGAAGTTGAAGTTGAAAACGATGGTGTAATTGCTAAACAAAAAGGTGTTAACATCCCTAACACTAAAATTCCTTTCCCAGCTCTTGCTGAACGTGATAACGACGATATCCGCTTTGGTCTTGAACAAGGAATTAACTTCATCGCGATTTCATTCGTACGTACTGCAAAAGACGTGAACGAAGTTCGTGCAATCTGTAAAGAAACTGGAAACGGACACGTTCAATTGTTCGCTAAAATCGAAAACCAACAAGGTATCGACAACTTGGATGAAATCATCGAAGCTGCTGATGGTATCATGATCGCTCGTGGTGACATGGGTATCGAAGTACCATTCGAAATGGTTCCAGTTTACCAAAAAATGATTATCAAGAAAGTCAATGCTGCAGGTAAAGTTGTTATCACAGCAACAAACATGCTTGAAACAATGACTGAAAAACCACGTGCAACTCGTTCAGAAGTATCAGACGTATTCAACGCTGTTATCGACGGTACTGATGCTACAATGCTTTCAGGTGAGTCTGCAAACGGTAAATACCCACTTGAGTCAGTAACTACAATGGCTACAATCGACAAGAACGCTCAGACTCTTCTTAACGAATACGGTCGTTTGAACTCAGATTCATTTGAACGTAACTCTAAGACAGAAGTAATGGCTTCAGCTGTTAAAGATGCTACTAACTCAATGGACATTAAATTGGTTGTAACTCTTACTAAGACAGGTCACACTGCACGTTTGATTTCTAAATACCGTCCAAATGCTGACATCTTGGCATTGACATTCGACGAATTGACAGAACGTGGATTGATGTTGAACTGGGGTGTTATCCCAATGTTGACAGATGCTCCATCATCAACTGATGATATGTTCGAAATTGCTGAACGTAAAGCAGTTGAAGCAGGTCTTGTACAATCTGGTGACGATATCGTTATCGTAGCTGGTGTACCAGTTGGAGAAGCTGTACGTACAAACACAATGCGTATCCGTACAGTACGTTAATTAAAATGAAAAAAGCCTATCATATCAAGCTTTCTAGCCTGTATGATAGGTTTTTTTGTAGCAGGGGGCAAATAAGGGGCAAAACTTTTTAAAAAAGGCCAGTTAATACAAATACGATTCAGCTAATATAATTGAAAATGATGGAAAAAAAGGTGAAATTATGGTATACTTTAACACAGGACCTTTTTAGAAATTTTGAAAGAGTATTAAAAATTTAAAATGAGAAAAATTGTTATCAATGGTGGCTTGCCCCTGCAAGGTGAGATTACCATTAGTGGTGCAAAAAATAGTGTTGTAGCTTTGATTCCAGCTATTATCTTGGCAGATGATGTTGTGACTTTGGATTGTGTTCCAGATATTTCGGATGTTGCTAGTCTTGTCGAAATTATGGAATTGATGGGTGCTACCGTTAAGCGTTATGACGATGTGTTAGAGATTGATCCAAGAGGTGTTCAAAATATTCCAATGCCTTATGGGAAAATCAATAGTCTTCGTGCATCTTATTATTTTTATGGAAGTCTTTTAGGTCGCTTTGGAGAAGCTACAGTTGGTTTACCTGGTGGATGTGATTTGGGACCACGTCCTATTGACTTACATCTTAAGGCTTTTGAAGCTATGGGAGCCACTGTTAGCTACGAGGGTGATAACATGAAGTTATCTGCTAAAGATGTGGGACTTCATGGTGCAAGTATTTACATGGATACGGTAAGTGTAGGTGCGACGATTAATACAATGATTGCTGCGGTTAAAGCAAATGGTCGTACTATTATTGAAAATGCAGCCCGAGAACCTGAGATTATTGACGTTGCTACTCTCTTGAATAATATGGGGGCTCATATCCGTGGTGCTGGAACCAATATTATCATTATTGATGGTGTTGACAGATTACATGGAACGCGTCATCAGGTGATTCCAGACCGTATTGAAGCGGGAACGTACATTTCCTTAGCTGCTGCAGTTGGTAAGGGAATTCGTATTAATAATGTTCTTTATGAACACTTAGAAGGATTTATTGCTAAGTTGGAAGAAATGGGAGTACGAATGACTGTATCTGAAGACAGCATTTTTGTTGAGGAACAGTCTAATTTGAAAGCAATCAATATTAAGACAGCTCCTTATCCAGGTTTTGCTACTGACTTGCAACAACCAATTACTCCTCTTCTGTTAACAGCAGAGGGGCGTGGAACCATTATTGATACCATTTATGAGAAACGTGTAAACCATGTTTTTGAACTAGCAAAGATGGACGCGGATATTACGACTACAAACGACCATATTTTATATACTGGTGGACGTAGTTTACGTGGTGCAAATGTAAAAGCTACTGACCTTAGAGCTGGGGCAGCACTTGTCATTGCTGGACTAATGGCTGAAGGTAAAACTGAAATTACAAATATTGAGTTCATCTTACGTGGTTATTCAGATATTATTGAAAAATTACGTAATCTAGGAGCGGATATTACACTTGTTGAAGAATAAACCGTAGAGGTGGTTATGAATATTTGGACCAAATTAGCAATGTTTTCTTTTTTTGAAACGGATCGCTTGTATTTGCGTCCTTTCTTTTTTAGTGATAGTAAGGACTTCCATGATATAGCTTCAAATCCAGAAAATTTACAATTCATTTTTCCAAGTCAAGCTAGTCCAGAAGAAAGTCAATATGCACTGGCCAATTATTTTATGAAGGCTCCTTTAGGGGTATGGGCTATTTGTGATAAGAAAACTGAAAAAATGATTGGTTCAATTAAGTTTGAAAAGCTAGATGAAATAAAAAAAGAAGCAGAACTTGGTTATTTTTTGAGAAAAGATTCATGGTCTAAAGGTTTTATGACAGAAGTTGTTAAAAAACTTTGCCAACTTTCTTTTGGGGAATTTGGTTTAAAACAATTATCCATCATTACCCACCTTGAAAATGAAGCTAGTCAACGGGTTGCTCTTAAGTCTGGATTTCGATTGATTCGTCAGTTTAAAGGAAGTGATCGCTATACAAAGAAAATGCGTGATTATCTTGAGTTTCGCTTTGTAAAGGGAGAAATTAATGAGTAAACACCAAGAAATTCTAAGCTATTTGGAAGAATTACCCGTTGGTAAAAGAGTCAGTGTTCGAAGTATTTCCAACCATCTAGGAGTCAGTGATGGAACGGCTTATCGGGCCATTAAAGAAGCTGAAAATCGTGGAATTGTAGAGACTCGTCCAAGAAGTGGTACTATCCGTGTTAAATCTCAGAAAGTTGCTATAGAGAGATTAACATTTGCTGAAATTGCAGAAGTGACTTCTTCTGAGGTTTTGGCTGGGCAAGAAGGTTTAGAGAGAGAATTTAGTAAGTTTTCAATCGGTGCCATGACTGAGCAAAATATTTTGTCTTACCTTCATGATGGGGGACTCTTGATTGTCGGAGACCGGACTCGTATTCAATTATTAGCGCTGGAAAATGAAAATGCCGTTCTTGTGACAGGTGGATTTCAGGTTCATGATGATGTGATTAAACTGGCTAATCAAAAAGGAATTCCTGTTTTAAGAAGCAAACATGACACTTTCACCGTTGCGACCATGATCAATAAAGCCTTGTCAAATGTTCAAATCAAAACAGATATTTTGACAGTTGAGAAACTGTACCGTCCGAGTCATGAGTATGGTTTTTTGAGAGAGACTGACACTGTTAAAGATTATTTGGACTTGGTACGTAAGAATCGTAGTAGTCGTTTCCCTGTTATTAATCAACATCAGGTTGTTGTTGGGGTTGTTACTATGAGAGATGCTGGTGATAAGTCACCAAGTACAACAATTGATAAGGTCATGTCTCGTAGTCTATTTTTAGTTGGATTATCTACAAATATTGCCAATGTGAGTCAACGGATGATTGCTGAAGATTTTGAAATGGTACCGGTTGTTCGTAATAATCAAACCTTGCTTGGGGTTGTAACCAGACGAGATGTCATGGAGAAGATGAGTCGTTCCCAAGTTTCGGCTCTACCAACTTTTTCTGAGCAGATTGGTCAAAAACTCGCTTATCACCATGATGAAGTAGTGATTACAGTGGAACCCTTTATGCTTGAGAAAAACGGTGTTTTAGCTAACGGTGTATTGGCAGAGATACTGACTCATATGACCCAAGATTTAGTTGTGAATAGTGGTCGCAATCTCATCATCGAACAAATGCTGATCTACTTTTTGCAGGCTGTTCAGATAGATGATATACTGCGCATTCAAGCACGCATCATCCATCATACTAGACGATCAGCTATTATTGATTACGATATTTATCATGGTCATCAGATTGTTTCAAAAGCAAATGTGACCGTTAAAATTAATTAGAAACTAGGAGAAAAGATGATAACATTAAAATCAGCTCGTGAAATCGAAGCTATGGACAAGGCTGGAGATTTTCTAGCAAGTATTCATATCGGCTTACGTGATTTGATTAAGCCTGGCGTAGATATGTGGGAAGTTGAAGAATACGTTCGCCGTCGTTGTAAGGAAGAAAATTTCCTTCCACTTCAGATTGGGGTTGACGGTGCCATGATGGACTATCCTTATGCTACCTGTTGCTCTCTTAATGATGAAGTGGCTCATGCTTTCCCTCGTCACTATATCTTGAAAGATGGTGATTTGCTCAAAGTTGATATGGTTTTGGGAGGTCCTATTGCTAAATCTGACCTGAATGTCTCAAAACTAAACTTCAACAATGTGGAGCAAATGAAAAAATACACCCAGAGCTACTCTGGTGGCCTAGCAGACTCATGTTGGGCTTATGCTGTTGGTACGCCGTCCGAAGAAGTGAAAAACTTGATGGATGTAACCAAAGAAGCTATGTACAAGGGAATCGAGCAAGCTGTTGTTGGAAATCGTATTGGTGATATTGGTGCAGCTATTCAAGAATACGCTGAAAGTCGTGGTTACGGTGTAGTACGTGATTTGGTTGGTCATGGTGTTGGTCCAACCATGCACGAAGAACCAATGGTTCCTAACTATGGTATTGCTGGTCGTGGGCTTCGTCTCCGTGAAGGAATGGTATTGACCATTGAACCAATGATCAATACAGGTGACTGGGAAATTGATACAGATATGAAAACTGGCTGGGCGCATAAGACCATTGACGGTGGTTTATCTTGTCAATATGAACACCAATTCGTGATTACTAAAGATGGACCAGTTATCTTGACTAGTCAAGGTGAAGAAGGAACTTATTAATAAAAAGTGAAAAGACTACTGGAAGTTTATTTTGAAAAATTCAGTAGATCTTTTCATATAAAATAAACGCATTTTATTGATGTTTTCAGGCTTTTTAAGACAACAAAATAGGCTCCATAATATCTGTAGGAGACTTATCTACAGATATTATGGAGCTTTTTTCTTATGCTCAGAATGGCAATTTCCCAGCGAAAGCACCCAGTTTTTTCTTGGTAGTTTCATCGATTTGTTCAAGAGCAGAGTTGATTGCTTGAACGGTCATATCAGAAAGAGTTTCAAGGTCTTCTGGGTCAACGACAGCTGGATTGAAGTCAATGCTGACAACTTTCTTATCTCCAGTTAAGGTCGCTTGGACAAGGTCTTGAGCAGATTTGCCAACAAATTGCATAGCCGCAAGTTCGGCTTGACTTTGTTCCATTTGTTTTTGAAGTTTTTGTGCTTGGCGCATCATGTTTTGCATGTTCATCATAGTGTTTTATAGTTTCCTTTTACAATTATTTTCCTTCCTATTTTATCAATTTTGAGGTTAAAAGTCTATTATTAGTATAAATTACTTAACATTAAATTGTCTGAAAATTTATTGAAAAATGAGTGAAAACATGATATGATAAAACGTAAAATTAATTCAGGTTTTCTGAACCAATAGGAGTAAACAATGAAAAAACTAGGTTTTGTCCTTTTATCTTCAGCCTTGCTATTGACAGCTTGTGCTGTTAGGTTTGAAAAATCAGCAGATACAACCGATTCGTCTAAGGTGACAGCCTTGTCTGAAGATAAGCAAAAAATGCTTGATAAGGCCACTGCTGAATATAAGACTTTTGTGCAAGAGCAAATCGATAAACTGTTGACAGATACGGAAGGCTTTGTCAAACTGTTGAAAGAAGGTAAGTTAGAAGAAGCTAAGAAGGTTTATCCATTGATTCGTATGTCCTATGAGCGTTCAGAACCAATTGCTGAGAGTTTTGGTGAGTCAGATGTAAAAATTGATTTCCGTTTAGCAGACTACATGGACGAAAACAAGACAGAAGAAGGTTGGTCTGGTTTCCACCGTATCGAGCGTATCCTTTGGGAAGACAATACAACTAAAGGAACTGAAAGCTATGGCGATCAGTTGGTCAATGATATCAAGGAATTGAAAGCCAAGATTGCAACTGTGGATGTGGACTACAAGGTCATGTTGACAGGGGCAGTTGATTTGCTTAACGAAGTGGCGACAAGCAAGATTACAGGTGAAGAGGAAGTTTATTCTCATACAGACTTGTATGACTTCCGTGCCAATATTGAGGGAGCTGAGAAGATTTTCCAACTCTTTAAACCTTTGCTTGAAAAATCAGACGCTAACCTAGTTAAAGAATTGGAAGCAGATTTCAAATCTGTTAATAGCTTGTTGGACAAACACATGATCGACAAGGAACACTACAAGCTCTATACTGATTTGACAAAAGAAGATACTAAAGAATTGTCAGAAGCTGTGACAAAACTTGGTGAACCTCTGTCACAAATGGGTAAATTTCTTAGTGGAGAATAAGAGTCATGACTGAAAAAGACGAAAAGTTTTTTGAGAAGAAAATGGACCGTCGAGAATTTCTAAAAAAAGCAGGGATTGGAGGGGCTGGTTTAGCGCTAGGACTCTCTGGTGCTTCTGCTTTTTTCGCACCTAAGCTAGGAAGTCAGGAAAAAATCTCGTACGGAAATGAAAAAATTGCTTTTTATGGCAAGCATCAAGCTGGTATCAGTACGCCCATGCAAAAAAATATCTATTTTGTTGTCTTGGACCTACATACGACGGATAAGGATAAGATTATTCAGTTGTTCAAGGATTGGACAGATTATAGTGCCAAGTTGGTTGAGGGGGAATTGGTCAAAAAAGATGGGCAGAATGCTCTCTTGCCTCCTAGCGATACTGGTGAGACAGTTGGGCTCAATCCTCATCGTTTGACGCTGACTTTTGGTGTGTCTGCAAGTTTCTTGAAAAAGATGAACTTGGAGAACAAGCGTCCTCAAGTGTTCAGGGATTTACCGCCTTTTCCTAAGGAGCAATTGCGTGAAAAATATACTGGTGGGGATATTGTGATTCAGGCTTGTGCAGATGATGAGCAGGTTGCCTTTCATGCCATTCGCAATCTCATCCGTAAGGGAAGAAATGCAGTGACCCTTCGTTGGAGTCAGTCTGGATTTGCAGCTATCGGAGATCGAATGGAGACTCCGCGTAACCTCTTTGGTTTTAAAGATGGAACAGCAAATCCAACCAAGGAGCAAGATTTTGACCGTGTTATCTGGGCTGATAGTCAGGACTGGATGGAAAATGGTTCATATATGGCAGTTCGTCGGATTCAGATGTTTTTGGAAACTTGGGATCGTACAAGCTTGGAAGAACAAGAAAATACTTTTGGGCGCTATAAAGAAAGTGGGGCTCCGTTTGGGAAGAAAAATGAGTTTGACGAAGTTGATTTAAGTCTCTTACCTGATGATTCGCATGTCCGTTTGGCTAAGGAAGTGGACAAGCCCCTTTTACGTCGTTCTTATTCATACTCTGATGGGATCGATGAAAAGACTGGTCAGTTTGATACGGGCTTGCTCTTTATTTCTTTCCAAAAAGATCCTGATAACTTTGTTAAAGTTCAAACCAATCTAGGTGCTACAGATAAGATGAATGAATATATCACTCACATCGGTAGTGGACTCTTTGCTTGCTTTGGTGGTGTGGAGAAAGGAGGCTACATTGGTCAGAAATTATTGGAAGGCTAGAAGCTGGTTGCTGGTTTTAGCTTTGTCACTTTTAATTCTTTCCCCAGTAGGTGCCCAAGAAAGTCTGAGTTCTTACTTTGTAAAAATCACAGATGCGTCTAAATCAGTGAAAAATGGGAATCAGTCTGAGGCACAGAATCTTGTTAAAGAGATGGCATCAGACTTCGAAAGAATAGAAGACAGCAATTCTGAAGCTGGTAAGGTTGTTAAGGAAAAGTTAACTCAATCAGGTGAGATTACTGAAGAAAAACTCACTGAACTTTCTGCAGCCCTATTAGCTTTTGAAAAAGAACAAAATCCTATTGACTTAGATGCGGAAAAGGAAAAATTGGTAAACCGTCTAAGTCCTCGTTTTGAAGCCTTGGGACAAGCCATTGCTTCTAAAGATTTGGAAAAAGTGCGAGAAGCCTTTAAGAAAATGAATTCCACTTGGACCATCAATGAAAGTGTGGTTCGTGACAATAGTACAGCCCATTATGGCCGTGTTGAAACAGCTATTTCCTTCCTGCGTAGTAGCATAGAAACCGAACCTACAGATTTTAACTCCATCCAGACTTCCTTTGAAGACTTAAAAAAGGCCATTGATGATTTTGTAACTGGGAAAGAAGTAGCAGCAACATCTTCGGATTTGACTCTCAAAGACGGCATTGCCTTTTTGACAAAGGCTTTGAAACAATTCCAAGCTGGTGACCAAGCAGCAGGAGCAGCTAGTATGAAGGAATTCATCACTATCTGGCCAACGATTGAGGGTTCTGTCAGCACGACCAATCCATCCCTCTATGCACGAGTGGAAAGCGAAAGCCCTGTGATTATGGTCAAGGGAAGCGAAAAGGAATACCAAGAAAAATTAGAAAAACTGATTGCAGATTTATCACAAATTGATACCAGCGCACGTTACAATGCCTTTGATGCCATGCTGATTCTTCTAAGAGAAGGTGTAGAGGCTCTCTTAATCGTTATGGCCTTGGTAACAACCTTGAAAGCAGCCAAGATGCGAAAAGGGCTCAAGTGGGTTTATGGTGGTGCTATCACAGGAATCATGGCAAGTCTTGTCATTGCTTTCATCCTGCAAATTGCCTTTCCAGCAGTAACATCAGGATCCAATCGTGAAATCATCGAAGGAGCAGTGGGGATTTTTGCGGTAGCTATGATGATTTTGATTGGAATCTGGCTTCACAGTAAATCTTCAGTCAAAAAATGGAATACCTTTATGGAGTCACAAATGGAAACAGTGACCAAAACAGGCTCTTTTATTTCCATGTTTGCCCTCAGTTTTCTAGCTGTTTTCCGTGAGGGAGCAGAAACCATTCTTTTTTATGTTGGGATTTTACCAAGAATTTCCAGTTTTGAATTTGTCTTGGGAATTTCACTGGCCTTGCTGATTCTGGTAGTTATTGCCATCGTGATGAACAAGGCTAGTCAATTCTTCCTGCCACATAAAGTCTTCTTTATCCTGACTTGGATGATTTATGCGCTAGCTTTTAAGATGCTGGGGGTTAGTGTCCATGCTCTTCAGTTGACCAATATGACGCCAAATCACTTACTGACAGGCTTTCCAACGATTGATTTGCTTGGAATTTATCCAAGTTGGGAAGGCTTGGTTAGCCAGCTAGTCTTTGTTATTATTGTCTTGATTGTCACTTTCAGACAGGGTGAAAAATAGATGGATAGAAAAGAATTGACAATCGTTGAACATCTGGTAGAATTTAGAAAGAGATTATTGGCAGTGGTTATTTGTTTCTTTTTGGTATTCTGTGTCTCTCTGCTTTTTGCAGACCAGATTTACCAGTATGTGACACAATCTTTTCAGCAAAAGTTGGTTGTTTTAGGCCCTAATGATATTTTATGGATATACATACGCTTGGCTAGTCTGATGGCCTTTACCATCACTTTGCCTTACACAGTTTATCATATTTGGTCTTTCATCAAACCTGGTTTAAGAAAGGAAGAAGCTAGAGCTATTTTTGCCTATATTCCAGCTAGTTTCCTTTGTTTTCTAGTTGGACTGGCTTTTGGTTTTTACTTTGTAACACCAGCCATACTTCAGGTTCTATTAGGGCTAGGAGAAGGACTATTTGAGACGCAGTTAACCGCGCAAAATTATCTGTCCTTTGTTTTTCAAACGACCTTACCCTTGGCTCTGATTTTTGAATTGCCAGTTATCATTGCCTTTTTGACGTCAATTGGACTCATTGGACCAGAATTATTGATTGCTTATCGCCGATATGCCTATTTTATCTCATTGGTACTTGCAGTCATCTTGACACCAGCTGATTTTGTCAGTGATTTAGCAATGACTGCCCCCTTGATATTACTCTATGAATTGAGTATTGCCATCAGCAAACACATTATGAAACGCAAGCAGAAAGGAGCGAGATATGGGAATTTTACGTGATATCGGAGCACCAGGATTAATTATCATCGTTTTAGGAGCTCTCTTGATTTTTGGACCAAAACGATTGCCTGAACTAGGCGAATCAATCGGTAAAATGCTATCTGAATTTAAAAAAGCAGTCAAAGGAACTGAAAATCAAGATAAGGAAGAGTAAGACTTGTGAGTTTTACTAAAAATAAGAAGTTAGGAAGTGTGTCTCTATTGGACATTTATCATTTCCTAACTTTTTCTTGTATTAAGAAAATATAAATTTAAGTTTTCTTTAAGGAAATTATATTATTCTGAAGAACTCTAAAATTTCACAGCCATTTATTAGTAATTGCTACAGAATTCCTAGTCATTACTAGAAATGGACTAGTTTCTTTGAATAATAGAACTGCTTAATCCTCCTATTCTAGAACGGGAGGGCCGGTATTTCTTTCATGATAGGACTAGATTGTGGTATAATAGAGAGAATAAGTTTTTTTAGTAAGACAAAGGAGAAAATAGATGATTTATGCAGGAATTCTTGCCGGTGGAACTGGCACACGTATGGGAATCAGTAATTTGCCAAAACAATTTTTAGAGCTAGGTGATCGACCTATTTTGATTCATACAATTGAAAAATTTGTCTTGGAACCAAGTATTGAAAAAATTGTGGTTGGGGTTCATGGAGACTGGGTTTCCCATGCAGAGGATCTTGTAGATAAATATCTACCTCTTCATAAAGATCGTATCATCATTACAAAAGGTGGTGCTGACCGTAATACGAGTATTGAGAAAATCATTGAAGCCATTGATGCTTATCGTCCGCTTACTCCAGAGGACATCGTTGTTACCCACGATTCTGTTCGTCCATTCATTACGCTTCGCATGATTCAGGACAATATCCAACTTGCTCAAAATCATGACGCAGTGGACACAGTGGTAGAAGCGGTTGATACTATCGTTGAAAGTACTAACGGTCAATTTATTACAGATATTCCAAATCGTGCTCACCTCTATCAAGGACAAACGCCTCAAACATTCCGTTGCAAGGACTTCATGGATCTTTACGGTTCTCTCTCTGCCGAAGAGAAAGAAATCTTAACAGATGCATGTAAAATCTTTGTAATCAAAGGAAAAGATGTAGCCTTGGCTAAGGGTGAATATTCAAATCTGAAAATTACTACAGTAACAGATTTGAAGATTGCAAAAAGCATGATTGAGGAAGAGTAATAAAATGATTAATCAAATTTACCAACTAACAAAGCCTAAGTTTATCAATGTCAAATATCAGGAAGAGGCTATTGACCAAGAGAATCATATCCTCATCCGCCCTAATTATATGGCGGTCTGTCATGCGGATCAGCGTTACTACCAAGGAAAACGTGATCCGAAGATTTTGAATAAAAAACTTCCAATGGCAATGATTCACGAGTCATGTGGAACCGTTATTTCTGACCCGACAGGAACCTACGAGGTTGGTCAAAAAGTTGTCATGATTCCTAATCAGCCTCCTATGCAGAGTGATGAAGAATTCTATGAAAACTACATGATAGGGACTCATTTCTTGTCTAGTGGCTTTGATGGCTTTATGAGAGAATTTGTTTCTCTCCCTAAAGATCGTGTGGTGCCTTATGATGCTATCGAAGATACGGTTGCAGCCATTACAGAGTTTGTCAGTGTCGGTATGCATGCTATGAATCGCTTATTGACACTTGCTCATAGCAAGCGGGACCGAATCGCCGTTATCGGAGATGGAAGTTTAGCTTTTGTGGTTGCCAATATTATCAACTATACTTTGCCAGAAGCAGAGATCGTGGTTATTGGTCGTCATTGGGAAAAATTGGAACTTTTCTCATTTGCCAAAGAATGCTATATTACTGATAATATTCCTGAAGATTTGGCCTTTGACCATGCTTTTGAGTGTTGTGGTGGTGATGGTACTGGACCAGCTATTAATGACTTGATTCGCTACATTCGTCCTCAGGGAACGATTCTCATGATGGGAGTTAGTGAGTATAAAGTCAATCTCAATACACGCGATGCCTTAGAAAAAGGTTTGCTCTTGGTTGGTTCCTCTCGTTCTGGTCGCATCGATTTTGAAAATGCAATCCAAATGATGGAAGTCAAGAAATTTGCCAATCGTCTTAAAAATATCCTTTATCTAGAAGAACCTGTAAGAGAAATTAAAGATATTCACCGTGTCTTTGCGACCGATTTAAACACAGCCTTTAAAACAGTGTTTAAGTGGGAAGTATAGGTGCTGGAGGTTAATTGTGGAGAAAATCATTAAAGAAAAAATTTCTTCCTTACTTAGTCAAGAAGAGGAAGTCCTCAGTGTTGAACAACTGGGGGGAATGACCAATCAAAACTATTTGGCCAAAACAACAAATAAGCAGTACATCGTTAAGTTCTTTGGTAAAGGGACTGAAAAGCTGATCAATCGTCAAGATGAAAAGTACAATCTTGAACTACTTAAAGATTTAGACCTAGATGTCAAAAATTATCTTTTTGATATTGAAGCTGGTATCAAAGTAAATGAGTATATTGAATCTGCGATTACGCTTGATTCAACGTCAATCAAGACCAAATTTGATAAAATTGCTCCAATATTACAAACTATTCATGCTTCTGGCAAGGAATTAAGAGGAGAATTTGCCCCGTTTGAAGAAATCAAAAAATACGAATCCTTGATTGAAGAAAAAATCCCTTATGCCAACTATGAAGCTGTTCGAGAAGAAGTCTTCTCCTTAGAGAAAAGACTGGCTGACTTAGGTGTTGACAGAAAATCTTGTCATATCGATTTGGTGCCTGAAAACTTTATCGAATCACCTCAAGGACGACTTTATTTGATTGACTGGGAATATTCATCAATGAACGATCCAATGTGGGATTTGGCTGCCCTCTTTTTAGAGTCTGAATTCACTCTTCAAGAGGAAGAAGCCTTCTTGTCTCACTATGAGAGTGAGCAAACACCTGTCTCTCGTGAAAAGATTGCCATTTATAAAATTTTACAAGATACTATTTGGAGTCTATGGACAGTCTATAAAGAAGAGCAAGGTGCAGATTTTGGTGATTATGGTGTGAGCCGTTACCAAAGAGCTGTTAAAGGTTTGGCTTATTATGGAGGTTCAGATGAAAAATAAAAATGGAGTTTCCTTTGGCCTACTCTCAGGTGTCTTCTGGGGCTTAGGTCTAACGGTTAGTGCTTACATCTTTTCAATTTTTACAGATTTGTCGCCCTTTGTGGTGGCCGCTGCTCACGATTTCTTGAGTATCTTTATCTTACTAGCTTTTCTTTTAGTAAAAGAAGGAAAAGTTCGTCTCTCAATTTTCTTAAATATTCGCAATGTTAGTGTTATCATCGGAGCCTTGCTAGCAGGCCCTATCGGTATGCAGGCCAACCTTTATGCAGTTAAGTATATCGGAAGTTCCTTAGCTTCATCAGTGTCGGCTATTTACCCTGCGATTTCTGTTTTATTGGCTTTCTTCTTTTTGAAGCACAAGATTTCGAAAAATACTGTGTTTGGGATTGTCTTGATTATTGGAGGGATAATTGCTCAGACCTATAAGGTAGAACAGGTCAATTCCTTTTACATTGGAATTCTCTGTGCTTTGGTTTGTGCTATTGCATGGGGAAGTGAGAGTGTTCTTAGCTCGTTTGCCATGGAAAGTGAATTGAGCGAAATCGAAGCCCTCTTAATCCGTCAAGTGACTTCGTTCTTGTCCTATCTTGTGATTGTGCTCTTCTCTCATCAGTCATTTGCTGAAGTAGCCAATGGACAATTGCTAGGTCTTATGATTGTCTTTGCAGCCTTTGATATGATTTCCTACTTGGCTTATTATATCGCTATCAATCGCTTGCAACCAGCCAAGGCTACAGGCTTGAATGTGAGCTATGTAGTCTGGACTGTCTTGTTTGCAGTTGTTTTCTTGGGTGCACCGCTAGATATGCTGACAATTATTACGTCACTTGTCGTCATTGCTGGAGTTTATATTATTATTAAAGAATAAAGGAGATTCGTGTGAAAGCCATCATCTTAGCAGCGGGATTGGGAACTCGCTTGCGTCCTATGACTGAAAATACCCCTAAAGCCTTGGTTCAGGTTAATCAAAAACCCTTGATTGAATACCAAATTGAGTTTCTCAAAGAGAAAGGAATTAACGACATCATCATTATCGTTGGTTACCTTAAAGAACAATTTGATTACTTAAAAGAAAAATATGGTGTTCGCCTCGTTTTCAATGATAAATACGCTGACTACAATAACTTTTACTCTCTCTATCTTGTAAAAGAAGAATTAGCTAACAGTTACGTTATCGATGCCGATAATTATCTCTTTAAAAATATGTTCCGCAATGATTTGACACGTTCTACTTATTTTAGTGTTTATCGTGAAGATTGTACCAACGAATGGTTCTTGGTCTATGGAGATGACTACAAGGTTCAAGACATTATTGTTGATAGCAAAGCTGGTCGTATCCTGAGTGGTGTATCCTTCTGGGATGCTCCAACTGCAGAAAAGATTGTCAGCTTTATCGACAAGGCTTATGCAAGTGGTGAATTTGTTGACCTCTATTGGGATAATATGGTTAAGGATAATATCAAAGAACTAGATGTCTATGTTGAAGAATTAGAAGGCAACAGCATCTATGAAATCGATAGTGTCCAAGATTATCATAAATTGGAAGAAATTCTTAAAAACGAAAATTAAAGATTCCAACATCTGGCTAAAATAGTCGGATGTTTTTTTGATTTTTTACGAATAAATAGATGAGTAGAAAAAGAAATGGAGATATTTATGAAAATCACAAACTATGAAATCTATAAGTTAAAAAAATCAGGTTTGACCAATCAACAGATTTTGAATGTCCTAGAATACGGTGAAAATGTTGATCAAGAACTGTTGTTAGGTGATATTGCAGATATATCAGGTTGCCGAAATCCAGCTGTTTTTATGGAACGTTATTTTCAGATAGATGATGCGCATTTGGAGAAAGAATTTCAAAAATTTCAATCTTTCTCTATTTTAGACGACTGTTACCCTTGGGATTTGAGTGAAATTTATGATGCACCTGTGCTTTTATTTTACAAGGGAAATCTGGATCTCTTGAAATTTCCTAAGGTAGCAGTTGTGGGTAGTCGCGCTTGTAGCAAACAGGGAGCTAAGTCAGTTGAAAAAGTCATTCAGGGTTTGGAAAATGAACTGGTTATCGTCAGTGGATTAGCTAAGGGAATTGACACAGCAGCTCATATGGCAGCTCTTCAGAATGGCGGAAAAACCATTGCAGTGATTGGAACAGGACTGGATGTGTTTTATCCTAAAGCTAATAAACGCTTGCAAGACTACATCGGCAATGACCATCTGGTTCTCAGTGAGTATGGACCTGGTGAACAACCTCTAAAATTTCATTTTCCTGCCCGTAATCGCATCATTGCTGGACTTTGTCGTGGTGTGATTGTAGCAGAGGCTAAGATGCGTTCAGGTAGTCTCATTACCTGTGAGAGGGCAATGGAAGAAGGACGCGATGTTTTTGCTATACCTGGTAGCATTTTAGATGGACTATCTGATGGATGTCATCATTTGATTCAAGAAGGAGGAAAATTGGTCACCAGTGGGCAAGATGTTCTTGCGGAATTTGAATTTTAAGACGAAATTTTGCTTTTTAAACCAACTTTTCTTCTATATATAGTAGCTAAGTCTTGACAGTTATGGCAAAATAGTTTACACTTTATAAAGTTTATTACTTTGAAAAGGTGTGATACTGTGGCTACGGCAACAAAAAAGAAAAAATCAACAGTTAAAAAAAATCTAGTAATCGTGGAGTCGCCTGCTAAGGCCAAGACGATTGAAAAATATCTAGGCAGAAACTACAAGGTTTTAGCCAGTGTCGGGCATATCCGTGATTTGAAGAAATCCAGTATGTCCGTCGATATTGAAAATAATTACGAACCGCAATATATCAATATCCGAGGAAAAGGTCCTCTTATCAATGACTTGAAAAAAGAAGCTAAAAAAGCTAATAAAGTCTTTCTGGCGAGTGACCCGGACCGTGAAGGAGAAGCGATTTCTTGGCATTTGGCTCATATTCTCAACTTGGATGAAAATGATGCCAACCGTGTGGTCTTCAATGAAATCACCAAGGATGCAGTCAAAAATGCTTTTAAAGAACCGCGCAAGATTGATATGGACTTGGTAGATGCCCAACAAGCTCGTCGTGTTTTGGACCGCTTGGTAGGCTATTCGATTTCGCCTATTTTGTGGAAAAAGGTCAAGAAGGGTTTGTCAGCAGGGCGCGTACAGTCCATTGCCCTTAAACTCATCATTGACCGTGAGAATGAAATCAACGCCTTCCAGCCTGAAGAATACTGGACAATTGATGGTGTCTTTAAGAAGGGAACCAAGCAATTTCAGGCTTCCTTCTATGGAGTAGATGGTAAAAAGCTAAAACTGACTAGTAATGATGAGGTCAAGGAAGTCTTATCTCGTCTGACTAGTAAAGATTTTTCAGTAGATCAGGTGGATAAGAAAGAGCGCAAACGCAATGCTCCATTACCCTATACCACTTCATCTATGCAGATGGATGCTGCCAATAAAATCAATTTCCGTACTCGAAAAACCATGATGGTTGCCCAACAGCTCTATGAAGGAATTAATATCGGTTCTGGTGTTCAAGGTTTGATTACCTATATGCGTACCGATTCGACTCGTATCAGTCCTGTAGCGCAGAATGAAGCAGCAAGTTTCATCACGGACCGTTTTGGTAGCAAGTATTCTAAGCATGGTAGCAAGGTCAAAAATGCTTCAGGAGCTCAGGATGCCCACGAGGCTATTCGTCCGTCTAGTGTCTTTAATACACCTGAAAGCATCGCTAAGTATCTGGATAAGGATCAGCTCAAGCTTTATACTCTTATTTGGAATCGTTTTGTAGCTAGCCAGATGACAGCTGCTGTCTTTGATACCATGGCTGTTAAATTGTCTCAAAATGGAGTTCAATTTGCTGCAAATGGTAGTCAGGTTAAGTTTGATGGTTATCTTGCCATTTATAATGATTCTGACAAGAATAAGATGTTACCAGATATGGCTGTGGGAGATGTGGTCAAACAGGTCAATAGCAAACCAGAGCAACATTTCACCCAACCACCTGCCCGTTATTCTGAAGCGACCCTTATCAAGACCTTGGAGGAAAATGGAGTTGGACGTCCGTCAACCTACGCGCCAACCATTGAAACCATTCAGAAACGTTATTATGTTCGCCTTGCAGCCAAACGTTTTGAACCGACAGAGTTGGGAGAAATTGTTAACAAGCTCATCGTTGAATATTTCCCAGATATCGTAAATGTGACCTTTACAGCTGAAATGGAAGGCAAGCTGGATGATGTCGAAGTCGGAAAAGAGCAGTGGCAACGTGTTATAGACTCCTTTTACAAACCATTCTCTAAAGAAGTGGCCAAGGCTGAAGAAGAAATGGGAAAAATCCAGATCAAGGATGAACCAGCTGGATTTGATTGTGAAGTGTGTGGCAGTCCAATGGTTATTAAACTTGGTCGTTTTGGTAAGTTCTACGCTTGTAGCAATTTCCCAGATTGCCGTCATACCCAAGCAATCGTGAAGGAGATTGGTGTTGAGTGTCCAAGTTGTCATCAGGGACAAATCATTGAGCGTAAAACCAAACGTAACCGCCTCTTCTATGGTTGCAATCGCTATCCAGACTGTGAATTTACCTCTTGGGACAAGCCTGTTGGTCGTGACTGTCCAAAATGTGGCAACTTCCTCATGGAGAAAAAAGTCCGTGGTGGTGGCAAGCAGGTTGTATGTAGTAATGGCGACTACGAAGAAGAAAAGATTAAATAAGAGGAGAGTCCTGAAAGTTAATTTCAGGCTCTTTTGGTTAGAACTTGACAAAATTCACCATTGTATGCGAAACTAGAAGAAGATTATTTTAACTAGGAGAAGTTATGCGTATTATTTATCTGATAATTGGTTTTTTATCACTGGTCTTGGCTATTGTTGGGGTTGTTTTACCCTTGTTGCCTACAACGCCTTTTCTTTTGTTGTCTATTGCTTGTTTCTCAAGAAGTTCCAAGCGCTTCGAAGATTGGCTTTATCATACCAAGCTCTATCAAGCATATGTAGCTGATTTTCGCGAGACCAAGTCCATTGCGCGTGAACGTAAGAAAAAAATCATCGTATCTATCTACATCTTGATGGGAATTTCCATTTATTTTGCCCCTCTTTTACCAGTAAAAATCGGTCTGGGAGCTTTGACCATCTTTATCACCTATTATCTCTTCAAGGTCATTCCAGACAAAGAATAGTTAAAATAGTAGTTATTTGCCTTGATAAAATTGAAAGCATATTTACAATAATATGATATAATAAATTCAAAGTAATAATCAAGGAGAATCAAATGATTTACGAATTTTGTGCTGAAAATGTGACCTTGCTTGAAAAAGCGATGCAGGCTGGAGCTCGTCGAATCGAACTCTGTGACAATCTAGCAGTTGGTGGGACAACTCCCAGCTATGGAGTGACCAAGGCAGCGGTTGAATTGGCAGCTAACTACGATACGACCATCATGACCATGATTCGTCCACGTGGTGGCGACTTTGTCTATAATGACCTAGAAATTGATATCATGTTAGAAGACATTCGGTTGACCGCTCAGGCTGGAAGTCAAGGGGTTGTATTTGGGGTTTTAACTGCTGATAAGAAGTTGGATAAGCCTAATCTTGAGAAGTTAATAGCTGCATCAAAAGGAATGGAAATTGTCTTTCACATGGCCTTTGATGAATTGAGCGAAGAAGACCAGTTAGAAGCTATTGACTGGCTCAGCCAAGCTGGTGTCACTCGTATCCTGACTCGCGCGGGTGTATCTGGCGACTCTCTAGACAAACGTTTTGCTCACTATCACAGAATTTTAGAGCACGCTAAAGGTAAGATTGAAATTCTACCAGGTGGGGGGATTGGCCTTGACAACCGTCAAACCTTTATAGACCAGCTTGGCGTGACACAATTACATGGAACTAAGGTTGTCTTTTAAAAAATAGAAAGGAACTGCTAGCCTTGGGTAGCAGTTTTCGCTTATGTTTGAAATATTTAAATCCTATCAGTTTAATCAAGAAAAAGCTTTTGCCTATGGTTTTGTAGAAAATAGTGGAGTCTGGACCTATAGTTGCCAGATTTTGCAAGGTGACTTTGTCATGACTGTATCCATCACTGCTGATAATGTGAGTTTTCAAGTCTTTGACCATGAGACTGGTGACCTCTATCCTCAAGTCCATATGGAAAGTATGAGAGGAAGTTTTGTCGGAAATGTCCGTGAGGCTTGTTTGGAGATTCTTTACCAGATTCGGAAGGCTTGTTTTGAGGTACAGGATTTTATCTGCCCTCAGACTAAGCGAATCATGGTTCAGGTTCAGGAAAAGTATGGAAATCAGTTGGAATATCTATGGGAGAAATCTCCTGATACGGCAGTATTACGTCATGAAGGCAATCAAAAGTGGTATGCCGTTTTGATGAAAATCTCTTGGGAGAAGCTGGAAAAGGGCAGAGAAGGACAGGTGGAAGCAGTCAACCTCAAGCATGACCAAGTAGCTGATTTACTTTCACACAAAGGCGTTTATCCAGCTTTTCATATGAATAAACGTTACTGGATTAGTGTGGCGCTTGATGATGCTTTATCAGATGAAGAAGTGCTAGAATTGATAGAAAAAAGTTGGAACTTAACCACTAAAAAATGAAACATTTCAATATTTTTCAACGACTTTCAATTAGCAAAATATTCTCTACTGAAGAAATTTTCAGAAAATATTGGATTTTTTCTTGACAAGTACTTTTGCCTATGCTAAAATACTAAACAAGATATCAAACGAAGGAGAAAGTCAAACATGAAAACAGCTAAGTTTAATCAATTCGCTTTGTTGTTGAGGTACTCGGGCTAGTGCAAAAAGCATTAGTCCTGTTTGGCTTACCAAGCGGGAGTGAATCAACATCTCGCTTGGGTTTCTGAGCGAGATGTTTTTTTTAAACCATATTTGGAAAAGGGGAAATCTTATGAGAATAGTTGAATTTCTAGATACCAGTCTTCGGGATGGGGAACAGACACCAGGTGTTAACTTTTCAATCAAGGAAAAAATTGCCATAGCAAGACAGCTGGAGAAATGGGGCATTTCAGCCATCGAAGCTGGTTTTCCAGCGGCTAGTCCAGACTCATTTACGGCAGTTCAGGAGATTGCTAAGGCCTTGAAGAAAACAGCGGTGACTGGTTTGGCCCGCTCTGTCAAGTCTGATATTGATGCTTGTTACGAAGCCCTCAAGGATGCCAAGTATCCACAGGTTCATGTCTTTATCGCTACCAGTCCGATTCATCGTAAGTATAAGCTCAATAAGAGCAAGGAAGAGATTTTGGAAGCTATTAAGGAGCATGTTTCCTATGCCTGTTCTAAGTTTGAGGTTGTCGAGTTCTCTCCAGAGGATGCGACCAGAACAGAGTTGGATTTCCTTCTGCAAGTTGTTCAAACAGCGGTTGATGCAGGGGCGTCTTATATCAATATTCCTGATACGGTTGGATTCACCACTCCAGAAGAGTACGGAGCCATCTTCAAATACCTGATTGAGAATGTCAAGACGGATCGTCAGATCATCTATTCACCTCACTGTCATGATGACCTTGGAATGGCAGTGGCTAATAGCCTTGCTGCTGTCAAGAATGGTGCAGGACGTGTTGAAGGGACTATCAACGGTATTGGGGAGCGAGCTGGAAATGCTGCCTTGGAAGAAATAGCAGTGGCTCTCAATATTCGCCAAGATTACTATCAAGCAGAAACTAGTATTGTTTTAAATGAAACCATCAATACTTCTGAAATGGTTTCTCGCTTCTCAGGAATTCCAGTTCCTAAAAACAAGGCTGTGGTCGGTGGCAATGCCTTCTCTCACGAATCTGGTATTCACCAAGACGGAGTCCTTAAAAATCCTCTTACCTATGAAATCATCACCCCTGAATTGGTCGGTGTTAAGAGCAATAGCCTGCCACTTGGAAAATTGTCTGGTCGCCATGCCTTTGTTGAAAAACTAAGAGAATTGGCCCTAGACTTTTCAGAAGAGGATATCAAACCACTCTTTGCTAAGTTCAAGGCACTGGCCGACAAGAAACAAGAAATCACAGACGCAGATATTCGTGCTCTGGTAGCTGGAACCATGGTTGAGAATCCAGAAGGCTTCCACTTTGATGATTTACAACTGCAAACCCATGCAGATAATGACATTGAAGCACTCGTTAGCCTAGCCAATATGGATGGTGAGAAAGTCGAATTTAATGCGACAGGGCAAGGTTCTGTTGAAGCAATCTTTAACGCTATCGATAAGTTCTTTAACCAATCTGTCCGCTTGGTATCCTACACTATTGACGCGGTGACAGATGGAATTGATGCCCAGGCTCGGGTCTTAGTCACTGTTGAAAACAGAGATACAGAAACCATCTTTAATGCAGCAGGGCTTGATTTCGATGTGTTGAAGGCTTCGGCTATTGCCTATATCAATGCCAATACCTTTGTTCAAAAAGAGAATGCTGGTGAGATGGGACGCAGTGTTTCTTACCGCGATATGCCTAGTGTGTAAAGGAGAAGGCTATGACAAAGAAAATAGTAGCTCTAGCAGGGGACGGAATCGGCCCAGAAATCATGGAGGCTAGTTTAGAGGTTCTGGAGGTTCTAGCTGAAAAAACAGGTTTTGACTATGAGATTGACAGACGACCCTTCGGAGGTGCAGGTATTGATGCTGCAGGGCATCCCTTACCTGATGAAACCCTCAAGGCATGTAGAGAAGCAGATGCTATCCTCCTAGCGGCTATCGGTAGTCCTCAGTATGATGGAGCAGCGGTTCGCCCTGAACAAGGCTTGCTAGCTCTCCGTAAGGAACTCAATCTCTATGCCAATATTCGCCCAGTTAAGATTTTTGATAATCTCAAGCATTTGTCACCTCTAAAACCAGAACGAATTGCTGGTGTAGACTTTGTAGTTGTGCGTGAGTTGACAGGAGGGATTTACTTTGGAGATCATATTCTTGAAGAGCGAAAAGCGAGTGATATCAACGACTATAGCTACGAGGAAGTGGAGCGGATTATTCGCAAGGCATTTGAAATCGCAATAAATCGGAGAAAAATTGTTACTAGCATCGATAAGCAAAATGTGTTGGCAACATCAAAACTCTGGAGGAAAGTAGCTGAGGAAGTCGCGCAGGATTTCCCAGATGTAAGCTTGGAGCACCAGCTGGTGGACTCAGCTGCCATGCTTATGATTACCAATCCTGCTAAGTTTGATGTCATCGTGACGGAGAATCTTTTCGGAGATATCTTATCTGATGAATCAAGCGTTCTATCTGGCACACTTGGAGTTATGCCATCAGCCAGTCATTCTGAAAATGGACCAAGCCTTTATGAGCCCATTCACGGTTCAGCACCTGATATCGCAGGGCAAGGAATTGCCAATCCTATTTCCATGATTTTATCAGTGGCCATGATGTTGAGAGATAGTTTCGGACGTCACGATGATGCAGAGCGTATCGAGCGTGCTGTTGAGGCCAGTTTGGCAGCAGGAATTTTAACGAGAGATATAGGAGGACAGGCTTCGACCAAGGAAATGACGGAAGCTATTATTGCAAGGTTATGAAGTTAGACGAAAAAATTACTCTAGTCCTTTTGATTTGGAATGTCATGGTTTTCTTGATTTATGGTATTGATAAATCCAAGGCAAGGAGAAGAGCTTGGCGCATCCCAGAAAAAATCTTACTCATTTTAGCCTTTACTTGTGGTGGTTTTGGGGCTTGGTTAGCAGGAATTACTTTTCATCACAAGACTAGGAAATGGTACTTTAAGACAGTTTGGTTTCTCGGGATGGTGACCACACTAGGAGCCTTATATGTTATTTGGAGGTAATGGATGGCAGGAAAATCGATTTTTGATAAATTATGGGACCGTCATGTCATCACAGGAGAAGAGGGGCAGCCCCAACTCATGTATGTGGACCAGCATTATATCCACGAGGTGACTAGCCCGCAAGCTTTTCAAGGACTGCGAGACGCAGGTCGCAGATTGAGACGACCAGACTTGACATTTGGAACTTTCGATCATAATGTTCCGACCGTCAATATCTACGATATTCGAGATGTGATTTCTAAAGCGCAAATTGATAAGCTTGCTGAAAATGTTGAGGAGTTTGGGATTGAACATGCTGCTCACGGTTCTGAAAAGCAGGGAATCGTTCACATGGTAGGTCCAGAAACAGGACGAACCCAACCAGGAAAATTCATCGTCTGTGGAGACAGCCATACAGCAACCCACGGAGCATTCGGAGCAATTGCCTTTGGAATTGGGACCAGTGAGGTCGAACATGTCTTTGCGACACAGACCCTCTGGCAGGTCAAACCCAAGAAAATGCTGGTGGAATTCACTGGTGTTCGTCAAAAAGGAGTTTATTCTAAGGATTACATTCTCGCCTTGATTGCCAAGTACGGCGTTGCTTGCGGCGTTGGCTACGTGGTGGAATATCGTGGACAAGCTATTGATGCGCTGAGCATGGAAGAGCGAATGACCATCTGCAATATGTCCATCGAGTTTGGATCCAAGATGGGAATCATGAATCCGGATCAAACCACCTATGATTATCTCAAGGGACGGGAATGTGTTCCCGAAGCTTTTGAGGATGCGGTTGCTGACTGGAAGACGCTTGTCAGTGATGATGATGCCGTTTATGATAAGGTTATCAAGATGGATGTCTCAGACTTAGCTCCTATGGTAACATGGGGAACCAATCCCGCTATGGGGGTTGACTTTGACAGTAGATTCCCAGAAATTAAGGATATGAATGATGAGAGAGCCTACAATTACATGGACTTGGAGCCTGGTCAAAAGCCAGCGGATATTGAACTAGGCTATATCTTTATTGGCTCATGTACCAATGCTCGACTCAGCGACCTACAACTGGCTGCTCGGTTTGTCAAAGGGAAGAAAATTGCTCCCAACTTAACGGCTATTGTAGTCCCAGGCTCTCGTCCTGTCAAACGAGCTGCTGAGAAGTTAGGCTTGGACAAGGTTTTCCTAGATGCTGGCTTTGAGTGGAGAGACCCCGGTTGCTCCATGTGCCTTGGAATGAATCCAGACAAGGTACCTGATGGCGTCCACTGCGCCTCAACCAGCAACCGAAACTTTGAAGACAGACAAGGCTTTGGCGCTAAGACTCATCTCTGCAGTCCAGCCATGGCAGCTGCGGCAGCTATTGCAGGGCGCTTCGTAGATGTTCGGCAAATGCCAGAAGCCCAGTAAGGAGAGGATATGGAGAAATTTACAGTTTATACGGGAACGACCGTTCCTCTCATGAATGATAACATCGATACCGACCAAATCCTACCCAAGCAGTTTCTCAAGTTAATTGATAAGAAAGGCTTTGGTAAGTACCTTATGTATGCGTGGCGTTATCTAGATGACAAGTATACTGAGGATCCAGACTTTGTCTTTAACCGACCTGAATATCGAAAAGCCAGTATTCTCATCTCAGGGGATAACTTTGGGGCAGGTTCTTCGAGGGAACACGCAGCTTGGGCACTAGCAGACTACGGTTTTAAGGTCGTGATTGCAGGATCTTTCGGTGACATTCATTACAATAATGAACTCAATAATGGTATGTTGCCTATTGTTCAGTCCAGAGAGGTTAGAGAAAAGCTAGCCCAGCTTAAACCAACCGATCAGGTAACTGTGGACTTGGAACAACAAAAAATCATCTCACCAGTTGGAGAATTCACTTTTGAAATTGATAGCGAATGGAAACACAAACTCTTAAATGGTTTGGATGATATCGGTATTACCTTGCAGTATGAAGATTTGATTGCTGCTTATGAAAAACAACGACCAGCCTATTGGCAGGATTAGAAAAAATAGAAAAGGAAATAGAACTATGACAAAACATATTCAATGGAACGGAACACTTTCACAAGAAGGTTATGATATTTTAAAAGGGGAGGGCGGATGTATCGTTTGCCCTACTAAAGTTGGTTACATTATCATGACTAGCGACAAGGCAGGACTTGAGCGCAAGTTCGCAGCCAAAGAACGTAACCGTAACAAACCAGGTGTTGTTCTCTGCGGTAGCATGGATGAGCTTCGCGCTTTAGCACAACTCAACCCAGAAATTGAAGCCTTTTACCAAAAACATTGGGACGAAGATATTCTTCTTGGCTGTATCCTTCCTTGGAAACCAGAAGCCTTTGAAGAACTCAAAGCATACGGTGATAGCCGTGAAGAACTTATGACTGACGTGCGTGGTACTAGCTGTTTTGTTATCAAATTCGGGAAAGCTGGTGAACAATTAGCTGCCAAACTTTGGGAAGAAGGCAAGATGGTCTATGCCTCATCTGCAAACCCATCTGGAAAAGGAAACCGTGGTAAGGTAGAAGGAATCGGAGAACGCATCGAAGGAGCAGTTGACCTTGTTATCGAGGCAGACGACTATGTGGCATCAATCCAGCCTGACAAAACGATTGAAACACGCTACGAGCAAGGTGTGATGGTATCTATGGTAGATAAAGACGGCAAACTAATTCCTGAACAAGGAGGAGCACGTTCAACTTCACCAGCTCCAGTTGTGATCCGTAAAGGGCTTGACATTGATAAAATCATGATGCACCTGTCAGACACCTTTAACTCATGGGACTACCGTCAGGGTGAGTATTATTAGAATGTAGGAAGTGGGGAGAAAATAATTTCTCCTCTTTTTTTTATTATTTACATAAGGAAATCCGAACATTATAATTTAATTTATAAAAATATTTGACAAAAACTGTACTTTGATTTATAATTAATTAAGGAAACGTCGGAAAAGGCGTAGAGATGCGCAAGCATAGGTAGGTCATTACAAAAGAAACGAGACATCGATATGTTAAATGAATTTCCAATTTTTGATTACGAAGATATTCAATTGATTCCAAATAAATGTGTCATTAAAAGCCGTGCAGAAGCAGATACAAGTGTCACTCTAGGAAATCACACCTTTAAACTACCTGTTGTGCCAGCTAATATGCAGACGATTTTGGATGAAAATGTAGCAGAGCAACTTGCTAAAGGTGGTTACTTCTACATTATGCATCGTTTTGATGAGGCAGGACGTATTCCTTTTATTAAACGCATGCACGATCAAGGGCTCATTGCTTCTATCTCTGTCGGTGTTAAGGATTATGAGTATGATTTTGTCAACCAGCTCAAGGCTGATGCTCCTGAGTACATCACGATTGACATTGCCCATGGTCATGCGGATAGCGTGATTTCTATGATTCAACACATCAAGAAAGAATTGCCAGATACTTTTGTTATTGCTGGAAATGTAGGAACACCAGAAGCTGTCCGTGAATTGGAAAATGCTGGTGCGGATGCTACTAAGGTCGGAATTGGTCCTGGTAAGGTTTGTATCACCAAGGTTAAGACTGGTTTTGGTACAGGTGGTTGGCAGTTGGCTGCTCTACGCTGGTGTGCTAAGGCTGCTCGTAAACCGATTATCGCTGATGGAGGAATTCGTACTCACGGCGATATTGCCAAGTCTATCCGTTTCGGTGCCAGCATGGTCATGATTGGTTCCCTCTTTGCAGGACACATCGAAAGTCCAGGGAAAACGATTGAAGTCGATGGTGAACAGTTCAAAGAATATTACGGTTCAGCCTCGCAATATCAAAAAGGTGCTTACAAAAATGTGGAAGGCAAACGTATCTTGCTTCCTGCCAAAGGTCATCTGCAAGACACTTTAACTGAGATGGAACAAGACCTTCAAAGTGCTATTTCTTATGCAGGTGGACGTCAGGTTGCTGACCTTAAACACGTTGATTATGTTATCGTGAAAAACTCAATCTGGAATGGGGATGCTTCCCACTAAGACAGGCTATATGGCCAGAAAAAAACTTGTTATTAGAGCAAATTTCTGTTATAATAAAACAAGTTTCCACCCTTAGTGTAATGGATATCACGTAAGATTCCGGTTCTTGAGATGGGGGTTCGATTCCCTCAGGGTGGATGTAAACATCCTAAAAAAGCCTTTAATAGGGCTTTTTTCTTTACACAGCCCTAAATTGGCCCTTAAAACTGAAAATCTCTTTTTAAAGAATGCCCAAATGCTTTCCAGTCCCATTTTAAAGTGACTCAGGGGGCTTTTTTTGATATAATAAAAAGGACTGTTATCAGTTAGAAAGAGGTTGGTATGAAAGAATTACAAACTGTACTTAAAAACCATTTTGCAATCGAATTTGCAGACAAAAATTTACTGGAAACTGCCTTTACTCATACGAGTTATGCCAATGAGCACCGCCTCTTAAAAATTTCACACAATGAACGCTTGGAATTTTTAGGAGACGCTGTTCTACAGTTATTGATTTCAGAATATCTGTATAAAAAATATCCTAAAAAACCTGAGGGTGACTTGTCTAAACTCCGTGCCATGATTGTCCGTGAGGAGAGTTTGGCTGGTTTTGCGCGTGATTGCCAGTTTGATCAGTTTATCAAACTTGGTAAAGGGGAAGAAAAATCTGGTGGACGCAATCGTGATACCATTCTTGGTGATGCCTTTGAAGCCTTTCTTGGTGCCCTCCTTTTGGACAAGGATGTGGCCAAGGTCAAGGAATTTATCTACCAAGTCATGATTCCTAAGGTTGAAGCAGGCGAGTTTGAGATGATTACAGACTACAAAACCCATCTCCAAGAGTTACTTCAGGTCAATGGAGATGTGGCTATTCGTTATCAGGTGATTTCTGAAACGGGTCCTGCTCACGATAAGGTCTTTGATGTAGAAGTTCTGGTTGAAGGCAAGAGCATTGGTCAAGGTCAAGGTCGTTCGAAAAAATTGGCAGAGCAGGAAGCTGCTAAAAATGCCGTTGAGAAAGGGCTGGATTCATGTATTTAAAGGAAATCGAAATTCAGGGATTCAAGTCTTTTGCTGACAAGACTAAAGTCGTCTTTGACCAAGGGGTTACGGCAGTTGTGGGTCCAAATGGATCAGGAAAGTCGAATATTACAGAAAGTCTGCGTTGGGCCTTGGGGGAGTCTAGTGTCAAGAGTCTCCGTGGTGGCAAGATGCCAGATGTCATCTTTGCTGGAACAGAAAGTCGCAAACCGCTCAATTATGCTTCTGTAGTTGTGACTTTGGATAATAATGACGGATTTATCAAGGATGCAGGCCAAGAAATCAGGGTAGAACGCCATATCTACCGTAGTGGAGATAGCGAATACAAGATTGACGGCAAGAAAGTCCGTCTGCGTGATATTCATGATCTTTTCTTGGATACAGGTTTGGGACGAGATTCCTTCTCTATCATTTCCCAAGGGAAGGTTGAGGAGATTTTCAACTCCAAGCCTGAAGAACGCAGAGCTATTTTTGAAGAAGCTGCAGGAGTTTTAAAATACAAGACTCGTCGAAAAGAAACTGAGAGTAAACTACAACAAACTCAGGATAATTTAGACCGCTTAGAGGACATTATCTACGAGTTGGACAATCAAATCAAGCCTCTTGAGAAGCAAGCTGAAAATGCTCGTAAATTTCTAGACTTGGAAGGACAACGCAAGGCTATTTATTTAGACGTTCTGGTTGCTCAAATCAATGAAAATAAAGCTGAACTAGACTCGACAGAAGAAGAGTTAGCTCAGGTTCAGGAACTCTTGATGAGCTATTACCAAAAGCGTGAAAAATTAGAAGAAGAAAATCAAACTCTTAAAAAGCAACGCCAAGATTTACAGGCTGAAATGGCCAAAGACCAAGTCAGTTTGATGGATTTGACCAGTCTGATTAGTGATTTAGAGAGAAAATTAGCCCTATCGAAACTGGAATCTGAGCAAGTAGCTCTGAATCAACAGGAAGCACAAGCTCGTTTGGCTGCTTTGGAGGATAAGAGAAATTCACTCAGCAAAGAAAAATCTGATAAGGAAAGCTCTTTAGCTCTCTTAGAAGAAAATCTAGTCCAAAATAATCAAAAACTTAATCGTTTAGAAGCTGAGTTGCTGGCTTTTTCAGATGATCCTGATCAGATGATTGAGCTATTACGTGAACGCTTTGTGGCGCTTTTACAAGAAGAAGCGGATGTCTCAAACCAACTGACTCGCATCGAGAATGAGTTGGAAAATAGTCGTCAGCTTTCTCAAAAACAAGCAGATCAATTAGAAAAGCTGAAAGAACAGTTGGCTACAGCTAAAGAGAAGGCTAGTCAGCAAAAGGCGGATCTTGAAACTGCCAAGGAGCAAGTTCAAAAATTATTGGCTGACTATCAAGCTATTGCCAAGGAGCAAGAGGAGCAGAAATCTTCCTATCAAGCTCAACAAAGTCAACTATTTGACCGTCTGGATAATCTCAAAAACAAGCAGGCCAGAGCTCAGAGTTTGGAAAATATTCTGAGAAATCATAGTAACTTTTATGCCGGTGTTAAGAGTGTTCTCCAAGAAAAAGCTCGCCTTGGTGGGATTATTGGTGCAGTCAGTGAGCACTTGACCTTTGATGTGCATTATCAAACTGCTCTGGAAATCGCACTGGGAGCGAGCGGTCAGCATATCATCGTAGAAGATGAACATGCAGCAACTAGAGCAATTGATTTTCTCAAACGAACTAGAGCTGGTCGTGCGACCTTCCTTCCTTTGACCACTATTAAGGCGCGTACGATTTCTAGTCAGAACCAAGATGCTATTGCTACAAGTCCAGGATTTCTGGGTATGGCTGATGAGCTGGTGACATTCGATACTAGACTGGAAGCCATTTTCAAGAATTTGCTAGCTACGACGGCTATCTTTGATACCGTAGAACAGGCTCGTGCGGCTGCTCGCCAGGTTCGTTACCAGGTCCGTATGGTGACATTGGATGGGACAGAGCTGCGCACAGGTGGTTCCTATGCAGGTGGAGCCAACCGCCAGAATAACAGTATTTTTATCAAGCCAGAACTGGAGCAATTACAAAAAGAAATTGCTGAAGAAGAAGCAAGTCTTCGTTCAGAAGAAGCATCTTTGAAGACCTTGCAAGACCAGATGGCTAGATTGACCGAATCATTAGAAGCCATCAAATCTCAAGGAGAGCAGGCACGTATTCAGGAACAGGGCTTGTCCCTCGCTTATCAGCAAACCAGTCAGCAAGTTGAAGAACTGGAAACTCTTTGGAAACTCCAAGAAGAGGAATTAAATCGTCTTTCTGAGGGAGATTGGCAAGCAGACAAGGAAAAATGCCAAGAGCGTCTTGCTACAATCGCAAGTGACAAGCAAAATCTGGAAGCTGAGATTGAAGAGATTAAGTCTAATAAAAACGCCATCCAAGAACGCTATCAAAACTTGCAGGAAGAGGTAGCGCAAGCTCGCTTGCTTAAGACAGAACTGCAAGGACAAAAACGTTATGAAGTAGCTGATATTGAACGTCTAGGCAAGGAATTAGACAATTTTGATATCGAACAAGAGGAAATCCAGCGCCTTCTCCAAGAAAAAGTTGACAATCTTGAGAAAGTTGATACGGATTTGCTCAGTCAACAGGCTGATGAAGCCAAAATTCAGAAAACAAATCTCCAACAAGGTTTGATTCGCAAGCAGTTTGAGTTGGATGATATTGAAGGTCAACTGGATGATATTGCTAGTCATTTGGATCAGGCTCGCCAGCAGAATGAAGAGTGGATTCGTAAGCAAACTCGTGCTGAAGCCAAGAAAGAAAAGGTCAGCGAGCGCTTGCGCTATCTACAGAGTCAGCTAACAGACCAGTATCAGATTAGCTATACAGAAGCTTTAGAAAAGTCTCATGAGTTGGAGAATCTCAATCTGGCAGAGCAAGAGGTTAAAGATTTAGAGAAGGCTATTCGATCACTGGGTCCTGTCAACTTAGAAGCTATTGAACAGTACGAAGAAGTTCACAACCGTCTGGATTTCCTAAATAGCCAGCGAGATGATATTTTATCAGCGAAAAATCTACTCCTAGAGACTATCACAGAGATGAATGATGAGGTTAAGGAACGCTTTAAATCAACCTTTGAGGCCATTCGTGAGTCCTTTAAAGTGACCTTCAAGCAGATGTTTGGCGGAGGTCAGGCTGACCTGATTTTGACTGAAGGAGACCTTCTGACAGCTGGGGTTGAGATTTCTGTTCAACCACCAGGTAAGAAAATCCAATCACTCAACCTCATGAGTGGTGGTGAAAAAGCTCTATCGGCTCTTGCTTTGCTTTTCTCCATTATCCGTGTCAAGACTATTCCGTTTGTCATCTTGGATGAGGTAGAGGCTGCGCTTGACGAAGCCAATGTTAAACGTTTTGGGGATTACCTCAACCGCTTTGACAAGGACAGCCAGTTTATCGTCGTAACCCACCGTAAGGGAACCATGGCAGCGGCTGATTCCATCTATGGAGTGACTATGCAAGAATCAGGTGTCTCAAAAATTGTTTCGGTGAAGTTAAAAGATTTGGAAGAAACAGTAGACTAGTTACCAAACGATAGCATCTCTTAGGGATGCTATTTTTTAAAACTAACATCTTGAATGATTTTTTAAGGTCAGTTCAGGAGTAAAAGACGACATTTGGGATTTCCTTTTAGCGAAAAGGCTTTCTCTATGATATAATAGTTTCATGATTACAACAGTACCTATAAAAAATGAAAAAGACATCGCAGTACCTGATAAAACAGTTCTTGTATTAGGCTATTTTGACGGTATTCATAAGGGACATCAGAAGCTTTTTGAAGTAGCTAGCAAGGCTTCTATGAAAGAATATCTACCAGTTGTCGTGATGACCTTTACAGAGTCGCCTAAGCTCGCATTACAGCCTTACAAGCCAGAATTAATGCTTCATATTGTCAGCCATGAAGAACGGGAACATAAGATGAAATGGCATGGAGTAGAGGCTCTTTTCTTACTTGACTTTAGTAGTAAATTTGCTAGTTTAACGGGTCAAGAGTTCTTTGATACCTATGTTAGAGCATTAAAACCAGCGATTATCGTAGCGGGATTTGATTACACGTTTGGTTCTGATAAGAAAACTGCGGATGATTTGAAGGATTATTTTGATGGAGAAATCATCATTGTTCCTCCTGTTGAGGATGAAAAGGGGAAAATTAGTTCTACTCGTATTCGTCAAGCTATTCTGGATGGAGATGTCAGAGAAGCTGCTCATTTACTTGGCACCCCTCTACCATCACGTGGAATGGTTGTTCATGGGAATGCTCGTGGACGTACGATCGGTTATCCAACAGCAAACTTAGTTTTAAGAGATCGAACCTATATGCCAGCAGATGGTGTTTACGTAGTCGATATCGAAGTGCAGCGTAAAAGATATCGTGGAATGGCGAGTGTCGGGAAAAATGTTACTTTCGATGGAGAAGAGCCACGTTTTGAAGTCAATATTTTTGATTTTTCAGATGACATTTACGGTGAAACAGTTATTGTTTACTGGCTAGACCGTGTCCGTGAAATGGTCAAATTTGACTCTGTTGAAGAACTGGTAGATCAACTCCAGAAGGATGAAGAAATTGCTCGGAATTGGAAGGATGCTGAGTAGGAAATCGGAGTTTTATATAAAATTATCCATACTTTAGATTATTATTTCTAAATAGAAAAAGTAGCCCTTTCCAGGCTACTTTTTTAAAACACGCGATACACATAGGGATTCTCTGGTTTATCGACTTTGGTAAAGCTGTCAATTTCCAATGTTGGGAGGTTTTGTTTGAGTTCTTTATGATAGTGATTGACCAGTTTTCCTTTGGCTGTTATCCAGGTGTTATTCTCATATTGACGGGTATTTCCCTTGGTCAACAAACCATAGACACCAGAATCTGCGATACAGTGAATAATGCCGAAGCGGAACAGAAATTGGCTATTGGCATGACTGGGGTCGTTATAGACAAAGCCTGTAAACTGGACTGTCTTGCCTTCAAACTCATCTGGATAGTCGTAGATAGCCTCCATGACTTCCATATAGTTTTCGTTAGTAATGTAAATGCTATCTTGGGACAAGTATTTATCCGCTGCAGTTCGCATTTCCTTTTCATAAGCTGATTTTGAAAAATAAGAACTGGTATCTGGTTTCAAATATTGGCTTGTAGTCCCTTCACTGGTCTGAATGGCTTGATCCGTGCCTTCTGATAAGGGGAAATGATAGCCTTTTGCTGAAACGGTCTGAGAATCCAAGCTAACAGTTGGAAAAGTTAAGCCGACTACAATTGGAATGGCCAGAAGAGCAATACTCGTCACCTTTGCCAATCGGCTATTCAGATGACTGTGGGTTTTGACTTGCTTCATCCAGATATACAATTGAACAATAGCCAAGATAAAGGAAAGCACCATGGAAATATAGGCCAGATAGGAATAGTGCATGTTGATGTACTGGTTTAATTTGCCCGACAGATGGAGATAAATGGTCAGTTCAAAATAGCCAGCTAAAACTAAAAATCGAATCATAGGATGACTCCAATCAAGAGAGAATACACTAAGACGACAAGAGTCACAATCGTTATGAAGTGACTGATAAATCGTGCTTTCAAGTAATTTTTCATCATGAGAATATTTTTGATATCCAGCATTGGACCAATGACGAGAAAGGCCAGAACTGGTGCCAAGCCGAAACTCGAGAGAAGAGAAGCTCCGATAAAAGCATCAGCCTCACTACAGAGAGAAAGAAGAAAGGCCAAAAGCATCAAGAGTAGGATGGCAAAAAGAGGGGTCGCACTGATAGAGGTCAGAATCCGTGTCGGAACATAGACCTGTATTATAGAGGCGAAGAGACAACCAAATACCAAATAACGCCCCGTATCAAAAAATTCATCAATGGCTTGCACAAAGACCTGAAAAACTTTTTTTGCAGGTCTCAAGTGAGAAAAATCGTGTTCATGACAGGCCAAACGATTTTCTTTTTGAATCGATTCTTGCCAGAAAAATCCCAGAAAAATCCCAAGTATCACAGCTACAAGAATAGAACCAAGAGCTCGTAAAAGGGCGATATGGAAGGAGTTGCCAAAGGCAGAATAGGTCGCAAAGAGAACAATAGGATTGATAACAGGTGCTGTTACGAGAAAGGGAACGGCTGTGTAACTGGGAACCTTCTTTTCCAGAAAACGATTGATAATGGGGACAATTCCACATTCACAAGAGGGAAAAAGCATCCCGACGAAGGTGCCAAAAAAGATTCTCCCCCAACGATTTCGAGGGAGAAAATGATAAACCTTGTCAGGTGTGATATAAACCTCAATCAGTCCTGAGACAATACTTCCTATCAGAACGAAGGGTAGGGCTTCAATGATAATGGAGAGAAAAATAGCCCCAGTCTGAAGCACACTAGACGGGAGTTGTTGGAAAGCAGTCATCTAGTTTTTCTTTTCTGCTTTGGCTTTTTTCTCTTTGTCATCAGGGAAAGTGACTTGTTTCAAATCAGGGAGTTTCGCAAACTCTTCAAACATCTTGTCCAAGTCATCCGTTTTTGTAAATTTTACAGCCATAGGTGCACCTCGATTCTAAATTCTACCTCTATTATACTATTATTTTAAGGAAAAGGGAAAAGTTAAAATTGAGGATCTAACGAATAATAGAGCGTGATATATCCTAATATACACTATGATTGTGATATAATAATTTTGGAATAACGGAGGAAATGATGGAACATAAAAAGATCGGTCAGGTGACTGACGAAGTAAAAGAAATTTTTAATATTGTTCTTGAAGCTAGTGATATCAAAGTTAACAAAGAAGGTTTAAGAAGTCATATGTTGAAACGGCATCATAATGATGTGATTCATCATATTGAAGACCTGGAACTTATACTAAGTAATCCAGATTTCGTTGGGGTCAATCCACGAGAGAAAGATGCTAGTTTTGAATATGTTAAAAGATTTGATGATAATGTTCTTGTTGCCATCAAGTTACATAAAAGTGGAGATTTCTTTTATGTTCCGACCATGTATCGCTTACAAGATTTCAAGTTACAAAGTCGTATCAAGTCTGGTAGATTGAGAAAACTTGACAAAAAAAGTAGATAGTGCTAGAATAACATTAACGAAAGACATTTGAGGGCAGAAAGGTTCCTGCCGCACCTTGAAAAAGGTATCTGAGATGCTGGGTACACCGACCAGCCAAGTGGCCGTTATTTCAAAGGAGGGAGCTTAAATGCTCCTTTTTTGTTTAAAATTTCAAAATAGATTACACTCACCGCAGGATCAGGCTTGAGGTCTTTTTATTTGCTCTGAAAATTGATTCGTTAACTTCAACAAATAGCTTTATATAGTGTTTTGTAAAAAATAAAAACAGTAAAATTACTCATAGATTCTTTTGTAATCTAGTAGAATTTTAAATTGAAACCTTCTCAATAAATAGAATATTAAAATGAAGCAAATTTATTCACCAACTTATGTTTTAAAATTGTAAGAGATAATTTGAATAATATTAGCTTATGGTATAATAGATTCATGGATAAAAAATATGAAAAAATCTCCCAAGATTTGGGAGTGACGTTAAAGCAAATTGATACTGTTCTAAGTTTGACAGCTGAAGGGGCGACTATTCCCTTTATAGCGCGTTATCGTAAGGATATGACTGGTAGTCTGGATGAGGTGGCAATTAAGGCTATTATCGACTTGGATAAAAGCCTGACTAACCTCAATGATCGCAAGGAAGCTGTTTTAGCTAAGATTCAAGAACAAGGCAAGTTGACCAAGGAATTGGAAGAAGCTATCTTAGCTGCCGAAAAATTAGCAGACGTAGAAGAACTCTATCTTCCATACAAGGAAAAGCGTCGAACCAAGGCAACCATTGCCCGTGAAGCTGGACTCTTTCCTCTTGCTCGCCTGATTTTGCAGAATGTAGCTGACTTAGAGAAGGAAGCTGAAAAGTTTGTCTGTGAAGGATTTGCAACTGGTAAGGAAGCCTTGGCTGGTGCAGTTGATATCTTGGTTGAAGCCTTATCAGAAGATGTAAATTTACGTTCTATGACTTATCAGGAAGTGCTGAGACACTCTAAACTCACTTCTCAAGTTAAGGATGAAAGCCTTGATGAAAAGCAGGTTTTTCAGATTTACTATGATTTTTCTGAGACAGTTGGAAATATGCAAGGCTATCGTACTTTAGCCCTCAATCGTGGGGAGAAGCTAGGTGTCTTGAAGGTCGGTTTTGAACATGCAACGGACCGCATTCTTACCTTCTTTGCTGCTCGTTTCAAGGTGAGAAACGCCTATATTGATGAAGTTGTTCAACAATCTGTTAAGAAAAAGGTCTTGCCTGCTATCGAGCGTCGTATTCGGACAGAATTGACTGAGAAAGCGGAGGAAGGGGCTATCCAACTCTTTTCTGACAACCTGCGCAATCTCCTCTTAGTTGCTCCGCTGAAAGGGCGCGTGGTTCTTGGGTTTGACCCAGCCTTTCGTACAGGTGCCAAGCTAGCTGTCGTGGATGCAACAGGAAAAATGCTGACAACTCAGGTCATTTATCCTGTCAAACCAGCATCAGCTCGTCAAATCGAAGAATCCAAGAAAAATCTGACAGACTTGATTGGTCAATACGGTGTAGAGATTATTGCTATCGGAAATGGTACTGCTAGTCGTGAAAGTGAAGCCTTTGTGGCGGAAGTTCTTAAAGATTTTTCTGAGGTTAGTTATGTTATCGTCAATGAAAGTGGTGCTTCTGTCTATTCTGCCAGTGAACTTGCTCGTCAGGAGTTCCCAGACTTGACCGTTGAAAAACGCTCTGCCATTTCTATCGCCCGTCGTTTGCAAGATCCTCTTGCGGAATTGGTCAAAATCGATCCTAAGTCAATTGGTGTCGGTCAATACCAACATGATGTCAGTCAGAAGAAATTATCTGAGAGTCTGGACTTTGTTGTCGATACAGTGGTAAACCAAGTCGGTGTCAACATCAATACAGCCAGTCCTGCTCTTCTTTCACACGTAGCTGGACTCAATAAAACCATTTCTGAAAATATTGTCAAATACCGTGAGGAGGAAGGAAAAATCACTTCACGCGCCCAAATTAAGAAAGTTCCGCGTCTGGGGGCTAAGGCCTTTGAACAGGCAGCTGGTTTCCTCCGTATCCCTGAAAGTAGCAACATCCTTGATAATACAGGAGTTCACCCAGAAAATTACGCTGCCGTTAAGGAACTTTTCAAACGTTTGGACATTACAGACTTGAATGAAGAAGCCCAAAGTAAACTCAAGTCCCTTTCAGTCAAGGATATGGCGCAAGAACTAGAACTTGGTCCAGAAACTCTTAAAGATATCATTGCAGATCTTCTCAAACCAGGTCGTGATTTCCGCGATTCCTTTGATGCACCTGTGCTTCGCCAAGATGTCCTAGATATCAAGGATTTAGTGGTTGGTCAGAAGCTAGAGGGTGTGGTGCGTAATGTAGTTGACTTTGGTGCCTTCGTTGATATCGGGATTCACGAGGACGGTTTGATTCACATTTCCCACATGAGTCGCAAATTTATTAAACACCCTAGTCAAGTGGTATCCGTTGGTGATTTGGTGACAGTCTGGGTTAAGAAAATTGATACTGAACGTGAAAAAGTTAATCTGTCGCTCCTCGCTCCAAATGAAACTGGCTGATTACGTTAAACAGGTTTCACTAGAAGACTTCGGCAGACATTTTATCCATCATGTCCAGTGGAATAGGCGTCTACGTTCGACAGGTGGACGATTTTTCCCAAAAGATGGGCATTTGGATTTTAATCCTAAGGTTTATCAGGAACTGGGTTTGGATGTTTTTAGAAAAATTGTCCGCCATGAACTCTGTCATTATCACCTCTATTTTCAAGGGAAGGGCTATCAACACAAGGATCGGGATTTTAAGGAACTTTTGAAAGCAGTGGATGGATTACGCTTTGTGCCCTCCTTGACAAATAGCCACTCCAAACCACTCAAACTTTATCGTTGTAAATCCTGCCAGCAAAGTTATCATCGTAAGCGAATGGTTGATACCAAACGCTATCGCTGTGGACTTTGTCGAGGTAAATTGCTTCTGATAAATCAGCCTGAGGACTGATGAAAGCCGAGCCTACCCGTGATATACTATGTCTAACCTAGCAGAAAGAGGAAAAATCATGAACAGTAAATTTTATAAAATGAGACGAAATCGCATGATTTCAGGAGTTTTGGCAGGTCTGTCAGATAAGTGGAACTTTGACGTTACCCTTGTTCGTTTTTTGTTTGCCATTTTTACAGTCGCAAACTTTGGACTTGGCGTGATTATCTATATCATCCTAGCTTCTGTCATGCCGACTAAGGAAGAAATCGAAGCAGAAATGTATGGAACAGGCCCACGCAAACGCAAGGAAGCCCAAGCCATTGACGATAATGAAGGCTGGTTTTGGTGAGTTAAATAAGAAAATAAGCTTTGGATTATAGAAGACAAGGCTTTTTTTCATCTTGTCAGAATCTATTGCTAAATGGTATAATAAGCGTATAAAAATAATTTGACAGGAAATGGATTATGGCTAATGAAAATGAGTTACTCGCATTACAATCATCAGATATAGAGTTTGAATACGACCAATTGCTTAATTTAGAAAATTCTCTAGAAAATAATCTCAAAGATCTTATTAAAGATATAGAAAAAATTGATTTAGATAGGGAAAAATTACAAAATAATGAATACCTTCAAGAATCTATTGAGAATATAGTCTGGGAGCAAGTACAACTTCAACTTGCTGCACAAATTGGTGATGAGTTTATTAAAGAGAACAACGGACAAACCCTAGATTTACGAAAAGAAGCACATATACAAACTGCTGAAAATTTTGAAAAAGGTAAATTTGCAACCCATAATAGAGATGTTAATTATCAAGAAAGATACGACACTTGGCAAAATAATTTTGCTAAAGACGACTTAGGGAATATTCAAACACACTCAACTCGTTCAGGTAAAATTGTAAATACTTTAACCAAAGAAGCGAGAAAACCATTTGACACCGGAAGGCCAACAGGTTCAAAAGAAAAAGGAACCCAAATGGATCATACAGTTTCTGCTGGAGAGATTATACGTGATCCAAAAGCAAATGCTTTTTTGACAAAAGAAGAGCAGATTGCTTTTGCAAATAGTAAAGCTAATCTTAACGAAATTAGGAGTGAAGTTAATCAAGCGAAGGGAGATTTATCTACATCAGAATTATTCGATAATCCAAACTCTAAGGGACAATATGCTAGAGAAGTCCATAATATTAGTTCAAAAGAAGAGAAACAGTTAAGAGAGAAAGATAAAGAGGCACGCACGGAATACGACAGAGTGAGAGATGAGGCTGAGAAGCGAGCTATAAAATCAGGTAAAAAATCACGTCGTGATGAAGCGTTAAAAATTTCCGGAAAAGCTTTGAAAGCAGCGCTTTTACAGTTATTATCAGAATTTTTGCGAGAATTGATTTCTAAATTTATCTCTTGGCTAAAAGATACAGAAAGAAACTTATCGACTTTTATTGATAAAATAAAAGAGGCTATCATATCTTTTGTAAATAACTTAGCAAATCATGTATTAAATGTCGGTAAATCTGTAGTTACAATGATTGCGTCTGCAATAGTTGGACCTGTAATTAATACAGTTCTTAAAGCTTGGACCTTTATACACCAAGGTTGGAAATCTTTGAAAGAAGCAATAGATTATATAAATAATCCTGAAAATAAAGATAAAAGCCTTGATATTATGATGTTAGAGGTTGGAAAAATTATTGTTGCGGGTTTAACAGCTACAGGTGCAATTGTAGTTGGGGAAGTTTTAGGAGCATCCCTCACTGCAAGTTTTCCAGTTTTGGCTATTTCAATACCACTTTTGGGAACAATCGGTAGCGTCATTGGAACATTTATGGGAGCAACTTTATCAGGAATTATTGGCGCTTTCGTACTAAAAATGATTGATCAGCAAATTGTCAATAAACAAATTTCCGAGCTAAATTCTAAGAAAATTGATCAAAATAATGAAATGTTAGTAATCCAAGATCAATTATTAGATGTTAAGAGTATAAAGTTACAAGTTGAAAAAGATTCTGTTATCAATACTATTAAGGAAAGACATGATATGGCTGCTTCAATGATGAAAGAAAAGCTGTCAGATATTTTTGCAGAATCTACAAGAGACGATAAAAGTGACTTTGATGAGATTGATACTTTATTACAAGAATTATTAGATTAAGGAGAAAAATATGGAACAAGAAGTATTTGAGCAAGAACAAGAAACAATTGAAATAAACATTAGTAACCATGATTTCGATGCAGCGAAAGAGCATCTGAAAGAGTTTGCTGAACAAAGTCAAGATGAATTGTATTTTGATACAGTTAGAACTCATGAAGATTTCTTTGGTTTTGAATTTGCTGAACATGGGGTTACAGGTAAAGAGTTTAATACTTTAGTTGAACAAACTCAAAATTACATTTCAAAATTTTATGATAATCAACAAAAACTTATTGAAGAATTTGGTCAAGTTTATAAAGCTTTAGAGGCTCTGGATAAAGATTATATTCAAGCAATCCTCTCTTCTGTAGTTGCCATTGAACATACCAACAAGAAAATTCTGAAAGAACAATCTCGTATTGATAAAACCATTGAGAAACAAAAAGCAACTCTAGTAGCTCTTAAGCAATTTAAAGAGAAATTTAACGAAGAAAATAGCAAAAACTCTATCGAAAAACATGAGGTAATACTTTCTAAATTTAATGATAGACTTGTAAATCTAGAACAATTCGCAAGTACTCTTCCTTCAGAACCGGTTTCAAATACTGGTGAAATTGATCAACTTAGGAGAGAATTGAACGAAAGTAAACAACAAATTCAATTTATTTCAAATCGCCTTCTAACAGTCTTTATTGTTTCTGGAATTTCTATTGGTATGTTAGTGATTGCCTTGCTTTTCATGTTATTGAGGTAAGATATGTCAACTTCTCGAGATAAATTAATTTGTAGTGCAAAGAAATTAGACTTCTATTTTGGAAAAGAAAATAATTATCTTGATAAAGTAAATAATATTATAGCAAATCGTACTGATACAAAATCAGTAGCAGAATTGTATAAATCTATTTTTTTATTACAACAAGCTAACAAACGAAATAAGCTTACACCTTTATTGAAAGATTTATCTGATAATCTAGCTAGCTTTCTTGGATATACTTACCTATTTGATACTTTGGAAAAAGAGTTAGGTCAACAAAAGAAATCATCTTTAAATGACCTTTTGGCGGAACTAAATCAGTTAGTAGGTTTAGAGAGGGTAAAAAAAGAAGTTAGTCGTTTAATTATTTATCAAAAAGTTCAGTCAAAAAGGAAAGAGTCTGGCTTAAATATTCCCAAAAGAACTTTACACATGGCTTTTATGGGAAATCCAGGAACAGGAAAAACAACTGTTGCTAGAATTATTGGAAGAATGTACTACCAATTGGGACTTTTATCTAAAGGACATTTTTTAGAAGTCTCCAGAACAGATTTAATTGCAGGTTACCAAGGACAAACTGCACTGAAAGTTAAAAATGTCATAGAAAAGGCGAAAGGTGGAGTTCTCTTTATTGATGAGGCGTATAGTATTACTGAAAATGAAAATACTGATTCATACGGGCGAGAATGTTTAACAGAACTTACAAAGGCTTTAGAAGATTCACGAGATGATTTAATTGTTATTGTGGCTGGTTATACCGAACCAATGAACCATTTCTTTGAATCAAATCCTGGTTTGAAATCTCGATTTAATTATTTTATTAATTTTGAAAATTATTCTTCTATAGAATTGTTAGATATTTTTGAAACATTAGCAAGAAAAGACGACTACCATATAGATGACAAGCTGAAAGAAGTATTATTAAATTATTTTAATGAAAAGTTAGAAAGTAATCTTACCAATTTTTCTAACGGTCGCTTTGTTCGAAATCTATATGAAGATTTAATAATGAATCAAGCTGTCCGACTTAACCAAAGTGAAGCTGTGAATTTAAAAGAATTAACTTTGTTGATTAAAGATGATTTTTGTTTAGATGAAAATCGTTCTAGTGACATAGATTTATAACCAAACGAAAGAATGAATCTTCAAACTGTTTATGAATGTATTATTGACCGTTGCAGTCAATTTACGAATCTGAACCCTTGTATCCACAAGGGTTTTCTTCTTAATTTCTTTTTATGGTAAAATATTTTTAAAGAAATGACTATATTTTCCCCAATCTTACAAAAATGTAAGATTAAAGTCTCTTTTGTAAGGTTAGGTTATGGCAAGCAGTCTTTTTTTGATGTAAACTAGACTCATAAAGAACAAAGGAGTAACATCATGAAACAAATTTTACATAAGAAAACTAGAAAACCAAGTCACAAAGAAATCGAGCGCGTTCAGCTGGGATGCGCTATGATGCAAGCAACATTTCATTTGATGGGATATTAAGAAAGGAGATTCTCATGACACTTTTAGATGTAAAACACGTTCAAAAAATTTATAAAACTCGTTTTCAGGGCAACCAAGTAGAGGCCCTCAAGGATATTCACTTTACCGTCGAAAAAGGCGATTACGTCGCTATCATGGGTGAGTCTGGTTCTGGTAAATCAACTCTTCTCAATATTCTAGCTATGCTGGATAAACCAAGTCGTGGCCAGGTTTACTTAAATGGAACTGACACCGCAACCATTAAAAATTCACAGGCTTCTAGCTTCCGTCGTGAAAAGCTGGGCTTTGTCTTCCAAGACTTTAACTTGCTAGATACTCTGTCTGTTAAGGACAATATCTTGCTTCCGCTTGTCTTGTCAAGAAGACCTATTACGGAGATGATGAAGAAATTGGTGGTGACAGCTGAGAATCTGGGAATAAACCAATTACAAGAGAAGTACCCTTACGAGATTTCTGGTGGCCAGAAACAGCGTGTAGCAGTAGCACGCGCCATCATCACTGAACCTGAAATTCTCCTTGCGGATGAGCCAACAGGTGCCCTTGATTCCAAGTCATCTGCAGCCTTACTTGATGTCTTTGATGAAATCAATGAGCGTGGCCAAACTATTCTCATGGTAACCCACTCCACAGCAGCAGCAAGCAGAGCCAAGCGCGTGCTCTTTATCAAAGACGGCATTCTTTACAACCAAATCTACCGTGGAGAGAAGACAGAGCGTCAGATGTTCCAAGAAATCTCTGATACCTTGACTGTCATGGCAAGCGAGGTGAATTAGTATGTTTCGATTAACCAATAAGTTAGCGGTATCGAACTTGATTAAAAACCGCAAACTCTACTATCCTTTTGCGCTGGCTGTTCTCTTGGCAGTCACCGTCACCTATCTCTTTTACTCTCTAACTTTCAATCCAAAGATTGCGGAAATCCGTGGAGGGGAAACGATTCAAGCTACTCTAGGATTTGGTATGTTTGTCGTCACCCTTGCGTCAGCCATTATCGTCCTCTATGCCAATAGTTTTGTCATGAAAAATCGTTCCAAGGAACTAGGGATTTATGGCATGCTGGGTTTGGAGAAACGCCATCTAATTAGTATGACTTTTAAGGAGTTAGTGGTATTTGGGATTCTAACTGTTGGAGCAGGTATCGGTATTGGAGCCTTGTTTGACAAGTTGATTTTTGCTTTCTTGCTCAAACTGATGAAATTAAAGGTTGAACTTGTCGCTACCTTCCAGATGAAAGTTGTCATTACAGTACTTCTTGTCTTTGGTTTGATTTTCCTAGGCCTCATGTTCCTGAATGCCCTTCGAATCGCCCGTATGAATGCCCTCCAGCTCTCGCGTGAGAAAGCAAGCGGAGAGAAAAGAGGTCGTTTCCTACCTCTCCAAACGATTCTTGGTTCCATAAGTTTAGGGATTGGCTATTATCTTGCCCTTACAGTAAAAGATCCTCTGACAGCCTTAACAACTTTCTTCCTAGCTGTTTTGCTGGTTATCTTTGGTACTTATCTATTGTTTAATGCAGGGATTACAGTCTTTCTACAAATCTTAAAGAAAAACAAGAAATATTATTACCAACCAAATAACCTTATCTCAGTGTCTAACTTGATTTTCCGTATGAAGAAAAATGCAGTTGGACTAGCAACTATCGCTATCTTGTCAACAATGGTTTTGGTGACCATGTCTGCAGCGACAAGCATTTTCAATGCTTCAGAAAGCTTTAAAAAAGTTCTGAATCCTCATGATTTTGGGGTTTCAGGGCAAAATGTTGAAAAAGAAGATTTGGACAAACTCTTGAGCCAGTTTGCAAGTGACAAAGGTTATAAGATTAAAGAGAAAGAAGTTCTTCGTTACGCTTACTTTGGTGTTGCAAACCAAGAAGGTAGCAAGTTAACCCTTTTTGAAAAAGGACAAAATCGTGTCCAACCCACAACAGTTTTCATGGTATTTGACCAAAAAGATTATGAAAATATGACTGGCCAAAAACTGTCTCTATCAGGAAATGAGGTCGGACTCTTTGCAAAGAATGAGGGAGTTAAAGAACAGAAAGCTCTAACTCTAAATGATCATCAATTTTCTGTCAAAGAAGAATTTACTAAAGATTTCATTGTAAACCATGTTCCAAATCAGTTTAATATTTTGACTGCTGATTACAATTACCTTGTTGTTCCAGATTTACAAGCCTTTTTAGACCAATTCCCAGATTCGGCTATCTATAATCAGTTTTACGGTGGTATGAATGTAAATGCCAACGAAGAAGAACAACTCAAGGTCGCTGAAGAATATGATAAATACCTCAACCAGTTTAATGCTCAATTAAACACGGAAGGTAGCTATGTGTATGGTAGCAATCTAGCAGATGCTAGTGCTCAAATGAGTGCCCTCTTTGGTGGTGTCTTCTTTATCGGTATTTTCCTATCCATTATCTTTATGGTCGGAACCGTTCTGGTCATCTATTACAAACAAATTTCTGAAGGCTATGAAGACCGTGAGCGCTTTATTATCTTGCAGAAAGTTGGTTTAGATCAAAAGCAAATCAAGCAAACCATTAACAAACAGGTTTTAACTGTTTTCTTCCTTCCTTTGCTCTTTGCCTTCATACACCTAGCCTTTGCCTACCATATGCTTAGTCTGATTTTAAAAGTGATTGGTGTAATAGATACGACTATGATGTTGATTGTGACCTTGTCTATCTGCGCTATCTTCCTCATCGCCTATGTGCTGATTTTCATGATTACTTCAAGAAGTTATCGCAAGATTGTCCAAATGTAAAAAAGATACCTCGACTTCAAAATCGAGGTATTTCTTGTATTCTAAATGCTGAAAAGTTGTCCGAGCAGGAAGGTAACTCCCATGGTCAAGAGACCAATAGCGAGGTTCCGAATCATAGCTGTTTTGGTTGGAGCTTTTCCAAGTTTGGCACTAGTGTAGCCAGTGAGAAGAAGGGCCACACCGACGATAAGGACGGTAGCAAGGATGCGGTATTCACTTGGGAAAATGGTAATTGAAAGCATGGGTGGTAAGCTACCAAGGAAAAAAGAAATAAAGCTAGAGATGGCAGCGTGCCAAGGATTGGTAAACTCTTCATACTCTATCCCGTATTTTTCCTCTACCAAAGCCTTGAGCGGATTATTTAAAAAGGCTTTGTTGGTGAGAAGTTGGGCTGATGTTTCACACTCGCCATTTTGAATATAGGCAGCATAGAGGGACTTTTTGGCTAGTTCCATATCTTGGTCTAGCAAGACTTGCTCACGCGCAACGGCTGCTTCCTCGGTATCTTTTTGAGTTGAAACGGACACATATTCTCCACCAGCCATTGAAAAGGCACCGGCCAAAATAGCTGCAAATCCTGATAAAAAGATAATCCAGATATTGCTTGTAGCACTAGCAACCCCGATAACCACACCAGCAATGGAAATAATTCCATCATTGGCACCAAGAACACCCGCACGCAGGATATTTAAACGACCTGCAAAATTTGAATCGATTTCGTGATTTGTTTCTGACATACTATTCTCCTTTTTATCCAGTATAAAGGAAACAGATAATGAAATCAATCTTTTAAAAGTATCTGAAAAAAGTTGCACGATTTTAATTTTACGAGCTTTTTTAAAAGTTAGAAACAGCACTAGCTAGTAGAGAGGGATAAAAGAGAAGCAAAGATGATAGACTAATCCTTTTTCTACTTATCTATGGTATAATAGGAGGTAGATTTACTAATCGGAGTAAGAAAGATTTTATGATTAAACTAGTAGCAACGGATATGGACGGAACCTTCCTAGATGAGAATGGACGCTTTGATATGGACCGCCTCAAGTCTCTCTTGGTTTCCTACAAGGAAAAAGGGATATACTTTGCGGTGGCTTCGGGGCGCGGATTTCTATCTTTAGAAAAATTGTTTGCTGATGTTCGTGATGACATTATTTTCATCGCGGAAAATGGCAGTTTGGTAGAATATCAAGGTCAGGACTTGTATGAAGCGACTATGTCTCGTGAGTTTTATTTATCAACTTTTGAAATGCTGAAAACTTCACCTTATGTAGATATCAATAAACTGCTCTTGACGGGAAAAAAGGGAGCTTATGTTCTAGATACGGTGGATGAGACCTATTTGAAAGTGAGCCAGCACTATAATGAAAATATCCAAAAAGTAGCGAGTTTGGAAGATATCACAGATGATATTTTCAAATTTACAACCAACTTTACAGAAGAAACGCTAGAAGCTGGGGAAGCTTGGGTTAATGTACATGTTCCTGGTGTTAAGGCCATGACAACTGGCTTTGAATCTATTGATATTGTTCTGGACTATGTCGATAAGGGAGTGGCCATTGTTGAATTGGCTAAAAAACTTGGCATCACAATGGATCAGGTTATGGCTTTTGGAGATAATCTAAATGACTTGCATATGATGCAGGTTGTGGGACATCCTGTGGCTCCTGAAAATGCACGATCTGAAATTTTAGAATTAGCAGAGACTGTGATTGGTCACCATAAGGACCAGTCGGTTATAGCTTATATGGAGGGCTTATAATGGCAGATATAAAATTGATTGCATTGGACTTGGACGGTACCTTGCTGACTACTGATAAAAGGCTGACGGATCGAACAAAGGCAACCTTGAAAGCTGCGCGAGATCGTGGTATCAAGGTTGTATTGACAACTGGTCGTCCCTTAAAAGCCATGGACTTCTTTCTCCATGAGCTAGGGACTGACGGCCACGAAGATGAATATACGATTACTTTTAATGGTGGATTAGTTCAGAAAAATACAGGTGAGATCCTTGATAAAACAGTGTTTTCATATGATGATGTGGCACGCTTGTATGAGGAAACAGAGAAATTATCACTGCCTCTTGATGCCATCTCAGAAGGAACTGTTTATCAAATCCAATCGGACCAAGAAAGTCTTTATGCCAAATTCAATCCAGCATTGACCTTTGTTCCATTGGACTTTGAAGACTTGTCTAGTCAAATGACTTACAATAAGTGCGTGACTGCCTTTGCTCAAGAACCCTTGGATGCAGCTATTCAGAAGATTTCTCCAGAATTGTTTGACCAATATGAGATCTTTAAATCACGTGAAATGTTGCTAGAGTGGTCACCAAAGAATGTTCATAAAGCAACAGGTTTGGCAAAACTAATCAGCCATCTTGGAATCGACCAAAGCCAAGTTATGGCATGTGGTGATGAGGCTAATGACCTTTCTATGATTGAGTGGGCAGGGCTCGGTGTTGCCATGCAAAACGCTGTTCCTGAAGTCAAGGCAGTCGCAAATGTGGTAACTCCAATGACCAATGATGAAGAGGCTGTCGCCTGGGCTATCGAAGAATATGTGCTAAAGGAGAACTAAGATATGGGATTATTTGACCGTCTATTCGGAAAAAAAGAAGAACCTAAAATCGAAGAAGTTGTAAAAGAAGCTCTGGAAAATCTTGATTTGTCTGAAGATGTTGAGCCAGCCTTAACAGAAGCTGAGGAACTTCCTCATGAAGAAGCAGAAGTTGAAAGTTCTGAAGAAGCTGTGTTTGAAGAAGACGAAAATCAAGAGACAGTTGAAGAAAATAACAATTTAGAGCCAGTTGTAGAAGTTTCTCAAGAAGAAGTCGAAGAATTGCCAAACTCAGAAGAAGTCACAGAGGAAGAGAATACTGAGCTCCTAGAAACTGTAGAAGAAAACAATTCTGAAGTTCTTGAAGCAGAAAGGTCTCAGTTAGAAGAAACAGTTCAGGAAAAATATGACCGCAGTCTCAAGAAAACGCGTACGGGATTCGGAGCACGCTTGAATGCCTTCTTTGCAAACTTCCGTTCTGTTGACGAAGAATTTTTCGAGGAGTTGGAAGAACTGCTGATCATGAGTGACGTTGGTGTCCAGGTGGCTTCTAATTTAACAGAGGAGTTACGCTACGAAGCTAAGCTCGAAAACGCCAAGAAACCTGATGCACTTCTCCGTGTCATCATTGAGAAATTGGTTGAGCTTTATGAAAAGGATGGCAATTACGATGAACGTATCCACTTCCAAGATGGCTTGACAGTCATGCTCTTTGTTGGTGTTAATGGTGTTGGGAAAACAACTTCTATCGGAAAATTGGCCCATCGCTATAAACATGCAGGAAAGAAGGTTATGTTGGTTGCGGCAGATACATTCCGTGCAGGGGCGGTAGCCCAGCTAGCTGAATGGGGCCGTCGTGTGGACGTTCCAGTAGTGACTGGACCTGAGAAAGCTGACCCAGCCAGTGTAGTCTTTGATGGAATGGAACGTGCCGTAGCTGAAGGTATCGATATTCTTATGATTGATACCGCTGGTCGTCTGCAAAACAAGGACAACCTCATGGCTGAGTTGGAGAAGATTGGTCGTATTATCAAACGTGTTGTGCCCGAAGCTCCGCATGAAACCTTCTTGGCACTTGATGCATCAACAGGTCAAAACGCTCTTGTACAGGCCAAAGAATTTTCAAGAATCACTCCTTTAACGGGAATTGTCTTGACTAAGATTGATGGAACTGCTCGAGGTGGTGTGGTTCTAGCCATCCGTGAAGAACTCAATATTCCTGTAAAATTGATTGGTTTTGGTGAAAAAATCGATGATATTGGAGAGTTTAACTCAGAAAACTTTATGAAGGGTCTCTTGGAAGGCTTAATCTAATCAGAAGCAAAAATCCTGCAAGCTACAAACTTGCAGGATTTTTTTTATTCTAAGCGACCATCTTGACGATAGGCGATATCTGGTTGCCAAGTCCATTTGGCACCGAATTTTTCAAGTAAGTCAAAGCTTGCTTGAGGTCCCATGCTTCCAGCTTTATAGTCATGAAGTGGGGCACCATTTTCAGCCCAAAGCTCTTCGATACGGTCAATCAACTTCCATGATGCACCAACTTCATCCCAGTGGCTAAAGTTAGTTGAGTTATTATTTAGGACATCATAAATCAATTTTTCGTATGGTTCTGGAGAGGCACCAGTTGCGGTCGCATCTGTACGGTAATCAAGTGAGTTCGGAGCTAAGTTGAATTCTTCTCCTACCTGCTTCCCATTTAGGCTAAGAGAGAAGCCTTCTGTTGGTTGGATATAGATGGTCAAAATGTTTGGAGCAAGTGGTTCTCCAAAGATAGAATCCATTTGTTTAAAGACGATGTTGACATGAGTTCCTTTTTCAGTCAGTCGTTTACCAGTACGGAAGAAGAAAGGAACACCACGGAAGCGATCGCTGTTTACAAAGAAGGCACCAGATGCAAAGGTTTCAGTTGTAGATTCTGGATTCACATTTGGCTCGCTGCGATAAGAGATATATTTCATGCCATCAATCTTACCTGAACGGTATTGACCACGGATAAAGTGTTCTTTAAGTTCTTCATCAGTTGGATGATAGAGGTTTTTAAAGACCTTAATCTTTTCGGCACGAATCTCGTCTTTTGTGAAGCTTGCTGGCTTGTCCATGGCAAGGAGAGAAAGAAGTTGCAAAGTGTGGTTCTGTACCATGTCACGGAGAGCACCAGACTCATCATAGTAGCCACCGCGTTCTTCTACACCCAAGCGCTCCGCAAAGGTAATTTGAACATTGTCGATAAAGTCCTTGTTCCAAACGTTTTCAAAAATCAAGTTTGCAAAGCGAACTGCAAAGATGCTTTGGATCATTTCCTTACCAAGATAATGGTCGATACGGAAAATTTGTTCTTCGTCAAATGTTGCTAGGAGCTCGTCATTCAACTTGCTTGCGCTTGCGTAATCTGTACCAAATGGTTTTTCAACGATTAAACGTTCAAAACCTTTACCATCTACAATGTTTTCAGACTTAAGGTGTTTGGCAATGGTTCCAAAGAACTGAGGTGCCATAGACAAGAAGAAGAGCTTGTTGTGTTCAGCTTGGTACTTGTCATTTAGTTCAGCCTGCAATTGACGTAAAGCAATGTAGTGCTCTGTATCATTGACATCATGACTTTGATAGTAGAAGTGGCTAGCGAATTCTTGAGCCTGTTCGGTACTATCTGCCAAATCAAGGATCGATTCGACTACAACAGATTCAAAATATTCCTTGCTCCAAGGACGACGGGCAGTTCCAATAACTGCAAAGTGCTTGGAAAGATTGCCGGATTTATAAAGTCTAAAAAGGGAAGGGTAGAGCTTGCGTTTAGCCAGGTCTCCACTCGCACCGAAAATTGTAACAATAACCTTAGATGACATCTAGCTACCTAATTTCTATTTTTATTCCTAGTCTTGCTAGGTATGAGGAAATCTCATTTCATAAATTTAATTCTAACATAATTTTCCGAAAAATCAAAAAATCCAATACGAGATTGAAAAAAACTGCAAGGAAATCCTTACAGTTTGAGTTTAGACGTTTAAGACCTTGTCCAAGAAATCTTTCAGACGTGGGTGTTGTGGGTTATCAAAGATTTGATCAGGTGTTCCGTCTTCAAGGAATTCACCATCTGCAGTAAAGATAACGCGGTTGGCAACCTGACGAGCAAATCCCATCTCATGGGTTACGATAATCATGGTCATGCCTTGCTCAGCCAATTCTTTCATAACGTTTAGTACGTCTCCAACCATCTCAGGGTCAAGGGCAGAAGTTGGTTCATCAAATAGCATGATGTCTGGATTCATTGCTAGTCCACGAGCGATGGCCACACGTTGTTTTTGACCACC
>NZ_KV794152.1:401025-427038 GCF_001808665.1 Streptococcus sp. HMSC070B10
GAGCGATGGCCACACGTTGTTTTTGACCACCTGATAGGCTATCTGGGTTAGCATTAGCTTTGTCTGCTAGCCCAACTTTGTCAAGCAACTCCATTCCCAATTTCTCAGCTTCTTCCTTAGTCATCAATTTGTGCTCAATAGGAGCAAAGGTAATGTTGTCCAATACAGACATGTGTGGGAAGAGGTTGAAGTGTTGGAAAACCATTCCGATATTTTCACGGACGTGGTCAACGTTGGTAGTTTTTTCAGTTAAGTCATAACCGTTCACAGTTATGTGACCGCTAGTAACTTCTTCTAGAAGATTGAGGCTACGGAGGAAAGTTGACTTACCAGAACCTGAAGGACCGATTATACAGACAACATCTCCTTCATAGAACTTAGTTGTAATTCCTTTTAAAACCTCATTTTTGCCATAATACTTATGTAAATCATTTACATCAATTTTTAATTTTGCCATTAACGAATCCTCTTTTCTAAGCGTTTCGCTAGTCTAGTCAAAAGTGTGATAATTACAAGATAGAAGATAGCAAGGATTGCATACATCTTGAAACTTTGGTAGTTACGGGCAATGATAATCTTACCAGTTTGGAAGAGTTCAACCAAACCGATAGCAGATACGATAGTTGTATCTTTAAGAGCGATAACGAATTGGTTAACAAAGTTTGGCAACATCAATTTAGTTGCTTGTGGCAAGATAATCTTACGCATGGTTTTTCCATAAGAGATACCCAAGCTTCGGCTGGCTTCCATTTGGCCAACTGGAACGGCCTGAATACCACCACGAACGATTTCAGCGATATAAGCCGCTGCATTGAGTGAGAGGGCAATAGTACCAGCTACAAAGTCGTTAATTGGGCTTTGTTGGCCTGTGATAGACTCGATGAAGTTTGGAATTCCCCAGAAGATGAAGGCTGCAAGAATCATCAAAGGAATACCACGGATAACGTCAACGAAAATCTCAGAGATCACACGAAGAGATTTGTATGGGCTAACGCTAAACATCCCGAAGATAATCCCGATAACAATGGCAATAGCAAATGAGATAAGAGCTAGAGCAAGAGTGATGCCAAGACCGCTAAGGAGTTGCTTGTAGTTGTTTTGAAGCAAGCCCCAGATAGTTGTCTCATCAACCGTGCTTGTTGAAGCAGATGAAGATTCGCTAGCTAGATATTTATCAAGAATCTTTTGGAATTCTCCGTTTGCTTTAAGGTTTGCAAGTCCGTTGTTGAACATTTCAATCAATTCTGGATTTGCTCCTTTTTTAACGGCAAAGGCAGTTTCACCGATTGGAGTTCCAGCGATTGGTGTTTTCAATTTTTGTCCTTGGCTGATAGAATATTTGAGGACAGGCTCATCATCCATAACGGCATCAATGGAACCAGTGTTTAAACTATCATACATTGACGAACCATCAGCGAAGGTTTTGATTTTGTAACCGTATTTGCTTTGATTTTCTGTTAGGAAGGTTTGAGAAGCAGTTCCATTTTTAACACCGACTGTCTTCCCTTTCAAATCTTCATAAGAAGCAATAGTGCTTGATTCTTTGACACCAAGGATAGTATTAGCAGTGTAGTAGGATTCTGAGAAGTCAAAAGTTGCCTTACGAGCATCTGTGACAGACATACCAGCAATGATACCATCTGCTTGACCAGCTTGAACAGCGCTAATCGCTGCATCGAAACCTGGGTTGGTGATTTCAATTTCAAAACCTTGGTCTTTAGCGATGGCCTTAATCAAGTCCATATCAATACCAGTAAATTGGTTGCTTGAGTTTTGGAACACAAAAGGCGCAAAAGAAGAATCGCTGGCAATGATGTATTTAGCTTTAACAGGAGTTGCTTTTAGACCAGCTGCAGTCGTTGTAGTTGGCACTGCTGAAGATGATGAAGCAGTCCATTTCTTGATGATTTTATCAAGACTACCATCTTTTTTCATTTCAGCCAAGGCTTGGTTAAATTCAGTAACCAGATGCTCGTATTTGCTTCCTTTTTTAACACCGAAAGCAAAACTACCTACAGCTTCCCCATCCATTTCAATATGGAGGTCTTGACCTTGGTTGATGGCATATTCGATAACAGGTTTATCATCCATCATAGCATCGATGGCACCAGCAGCCAAGCTGTTGTTCATCAAATCACCAGTGTCAAATGTTTTAATACTAAAGCCGTATTTATCTTTGATACTTTCAAGAAAACGTTGAGCGGCTGTTCCGTTTTTAACACCAACAGTTTTACCCTTTAATTGGTCATACTGACTAATCTTGTGTGACTTTGTGGTTGCAATGACAACTTTTGTATCATAGTAAGTATCAGACATGGTGAAAACTTTTTCACGTTCTGCAGTTTTTGTCATTCCTGCCATGATTGCGTCAGCTTGACCAGCTTGAACCGCATTGACTGCTGCGTCAAAACCGGGATAAGACATCTGAATGTTCCATCCTTTAATCTCAGCGACTTTGTTGATAATGTCAACATCAATTCCTTTATAAGTTTGATCTGAATCTTTAAACTCAAAAGGTGCATAGGCGGTATCAGAAACAATCTTAATCGTCTCTGCTTTCGCAATACCTAATGAGAAAATTGGGAATAAAATTAGCAAAAATGCTAGAAATTTTTTCTTCATTTTTAGTCTCCTTTTCCGAATATTTTTCCATTATATCAGAAAAAACTAAAAATTGCAAATCATGAGGTTTTTATGTAAGAAAATATAACATCTGTTTCTTCTTTTCTTACTTGAATTGCTACTATAAAATGCTATAATAATATATAATAGAAGAAAAGAGGACAGGGATATGAAGAATAAAAGAATATTTAAAGACTTCCAAGATTCAAAAATGAGTTTATATATTTACACAAGCCTCTTGTTAGCCTTTGTTTTTGTCTTCATAGGAGAGTTCGTTGCATATACTTTGTATGGTATTAGCTTGTTAGCTCTCGTCGGCCTTGCTAGAAATTTTGGAGAGGCTGGTCAAAATCTTGCAACCTACTTGCAGACCTTGCAACAGAGCTTGACGGATAAAACAAGTGATTTTCATTTAATTTTAGAATTGCTGGCCTTTGGTTTTATTCTCAGCACTGTGTTCAGATGGACTAGAAAAGTTGAGAAAAGACCTATTCGAACCTTGGGATTTTATAGAGAGAATTTCCTCAGCAATCTTCTGAAAGGATTTGGGCTAGGTCTGGCACTTTTTCTTCTGACCTTGTTAGGTTTAGTAGCATTAGGGCAATATCGTTTTGAGTCCATTCATTTGAATCCTTATTCGCTTGCCTTTGTCATTTTTACCATTCCATTTTGGATTTTACAGGGGACAACAGAAGAAGTGGTGGCCCGTGCTTGGCTCCTTCCTCAATTGGCTTCAAGAACCAATCTAAAACTAGCTGTTGTTATATCTAGCATATTTTTTACCTTGCTTCATATGGGCAATTCTGGTCTAACACCACTATCTTTAGTAAATCTCTTCTTATTCGGAGTTGCCATGGCTCTTTACCTTCTCAAAACTGATACAGTTTGGGGTGTTGCAGGTATTCATGGAGCCTGGAATTTTGCTCAGGGCAATCTCTTTGGGATTTTAGTTAGTGGTCAGCCGTCAGGAACGTCTCTGATGACCTTTTTACCACAAGGCAATCAAGGCTGGCTATCAGGTGGTTCTTTTGGCATAGAAGGTTCTATCATGACAAGTCTAGTCTTGTTACTGCTGATTATCTATCTCGCTTATCAATTAAAGAAAGAAAATGAAAGGATGTGACTTTGGTCCGTCCTTTTCTTCGTGAAAATGCTACAAGTATGCTAAAATAGGAATAGCACATGGAAAGAGGATTCTTATGATCAATCGCATTACAGATAATCAATTTAAACTAGTATCAAAATATCAACCATCAGGAGATCAACCACAAGCTATCGAGCAGTTGGTTGATAATATCGAGGGGGGAGAAAAAGCTCAGATTCTGATGGGGGCGACTGGTACAGGGAAGACCTATACCATGAGTCAAGTCATTTCCAAAGTCAATAAACCAACTCTGGTTATTGCCCACAATAAAACTCTAGCAGGACAGCTCTATGGGGAGTTTAAGGAATTTTTCCCTGAAAATGCAGTTGAGTACTTCGTATCCTACTATGACTATTACCAGCCAGAAGCCTATGTCCCTTCTAGTGATACCTATATTGAAAAGGACAGCTCTGTCAATGACGAGATTGACAAACTTCGTCACTCAGCGACTTCAGCCCTTTTGGAGCGCAATGATGTTATTGTCGTGGCTTCAGTCTCTTGTATCTATGGTCTGGGTTCGCCCAAGGAATACGCTGATAGTGTCGTTAGTCTCCGTCCAGGTCTTGAAATTTCTCGTGATAAACTCTTGAATGACTTGGTTGATATCCAGTTTGAACGTAATGATATTGATTTCCAACGGGGAAGATTTCGCGTTCGTGGGGATGTGGTGGAGATTTTCCCAGCTTCCAGAGATGAACATGCTTTTCGGGTAGAATTTTTCGGGGATGAGATTGACCGTATCCGAGAAGTGGAGGCTTTGACAGGCCAGGTATTGGGAGAAGTGGATCATTTGGCGATTTTCCCTGCGACTCACTTTGTGACCAATGACGACCACATGGAAGTTGCCATTGCAAAGATTCAGACCGAATTGGAAGAGCAGTTAGCTATCTTTGAAAAGGAAGGCAAACTGCTTGAAGCCCAGCGCTTGAAACAACGGACAGAGTACGATATCGAAATGCTGCGTGAGATGGGCTATACCAACGGGGTTGAGAACTATTCTCGCCACATGGATGGTCGTAGCGAAGGAGAGCCTCCTTATACGCTTCTCGACTTCTTCCCAGATGATTTCTTGATTATGATTGACGAGAGTCACATGACTATGGGACAAATCAAGGGCATGTACAATGGAGACCGTTCGCGTAAGGAAATGCTGGTTAATTATGGTTTCCGTTTGCCGTCTGCTCTGGACAATCGTCCTTTACGCCGTGAAGAGTTTGAAAGCCATGTCCATCAGATTGTCTACGTTTCAGCGACACCAGGTGATTATGAAAATGAACAGACTGAGACAGTGATCGAGCAAATCATTCGTCCGACAGGGCTTTTGGATCCTGAGGTTGAAGTCCGTCCGACTATGGGACAGATTGATGACCTCTTAGGTGAAATCAATGCCCGTGTTGAAAAGAACGAGCGAACCTTTATCACCACTTTGACTAAGAAAATGGCAGAGGATTTAACAGCCTACTTTAAAGAAATGGGCATTAAGGTCAAGTACATGCACTCAGATATCAAGACTTTAGAGCGGACAGAGATTATCCGTGACCTGCGCTTGGGTGTCTTTGATGTTTTGGTCGGAATCAACCTGCTCCGTGAAGGAATTGACGTTCCTGAAGTGAGCCTCGTAGCTATTCTCGATGCTGACAAGGAAGGTTTCCTTCGTAACGAGCGTGGTCTCATCCAGACCATTGGACGTGCTGCCCGTAACAGCGAAGGGCATGTTATCATGTATGCGGACACTGTGACTCAGTCTATGCAACGTGCTATGGATGAAACGGCCCGTCGTCGCAAAATCCAGATGGCTTATAATGAAGAACACGGTATTGTGCCACAAACTATTAATAAGGAAATCCGTGATTTGATTGCTGTGACCAAGGCAGTTACTAAAGAAGAGGACAAGGAAGTCGACATCAATAGCCTCAACAAACAAGAACGCAGAGAACTTGTCAAGAAACTAGAAAAACAAATGCAAGAAGCCGTCGAAGTGCTTGACTTTGAACTAGCAGCTCAGATCCGTGATATGATGCTGGAAGTCAAGGCGTTGGATTAGATAGGAGAGAACGAATGACAAATATAGAAAATAATAAATTTCCATGCTGGGGTCAATATCCAAAAAACGATTCCATATTTAATTATGTTCACACAAAGCTCGATGAAAATATAATTCCTGAGATTCCTGATGAAGATTTTAGAGCACTATCGGATTTTCCTTTGATTTATATTTATATATCCCCTATTCAAAGTGATGGACGAAGGTTTTATTATATAGGTCAGACTATTGATGTGAGTAGGAGAACTAAAGAGCATAGTGAAAAGTTAAAAAAAGAAAATTATGAACGTTTTAAAGAATTTATAAATGGTGAGTATATAGCTTTTTATGGAGAGAATATATCTCAAAACTTAAACTATATTGAAAAACTTTTAATTTTAACTTTTGTAGAGGAATTTAATTTTTTAAATTTTGTAAACATGAATAAAGAAGATGGTTACGTTGGTAAATTACTTGCAAACAAAGATAGAGGTAATGAATCTGGAAAATATCAAGCATTAAGAGAAGTTGTTGAAAAAGATGTAATCAATAATATTCTTAAATTTTTACAGGAAAATAAATTAATTGATGATAAACCAAATTTAAAGCGAGTAACTTCAAGTTTGTTTGCAGAAAGTCCATTCTTTGAACTTACAAAAAATCAAAATTCTATTTTAAATAATATTTTAGAAGCAAATGATAAGCACATTCATCTTATTAAAGGTGGGGCTGGAACTGGGAAGACCGTACTATTATTACATCTTATTGCTCGTTTAAAATTGAAAAACAAAGAAAGCAAAATTGCAGTTTTTGTAAAAAATACACATAGAGATCGTTTTAAAAAAATTTTAACAAGTTACGGATTGAAACCTGATGATAATGGCATTGACATTGTTACTTTTAATCAATTATCAGAAACTAATACTGAGTACGATTATATTATTATTGATGAGGCACAAAGAACAACTAGATTAATTGAAGGGTTAGTTTATCCCACAGGAGCAAAAAATGATACGGATATTCTAAAAAGATTAAATGAAATTATCGGAAAGGAAAAAGAGTACACAACTGAAGAAAAAATTAAGGGATTAAAATACCCTTCCGTTTTACATTTTATCAAAAAGAAATTTACTAAATCACATCTAATAATTTCTTATGATGACTCCCAACGTTTAAGAAAAGTTGATGGTATTGATATTAAAGAAATATTTAATGATAAAGATAAGAATAAAGAAAAAGAACAATTAAAAGAACCAGAAATAGATAAAGATAATATTTGTGAATATACATTGGAAGCGCAACTAAGAATTTTAAATGGTAAATCTGAAAAATTTGCAGAGGAATTAGTTACTTTTATTAAAGAATTATTAGGTATCTACCATAAAAAATTAGATGATAAATTCATAAATGATTATAAAAATAAAATAGGAGAAGTAGACTATTTTAGGATTGCCTCAAATATAGAGGAATGGGTAAAATATGTATCAGAGAAGCAATTTAGATTTCCTGAAAAGAAATCACTTTGTTTGGCCGGATACTGCAAACCTGTAAAAAAAGCAAATGATTATGAATTCATAAAAATTAATTCCAATGGAGATTCATTAAAATGGAGTATGGATGGAGAAAAGTTTAGAAATTATGCAAATAAATCAACAGAAGTTGGAAATGTTTATGACATTCATGGTTTTGATATAGATTTCGCATCTATTTATATTGGCAAAGATATCTATCTAGATGAGAAAGAAAAATGTATAAAAGTAAATAAAGATAATTCTTTCGATACAGCTGCTAAAAAAGGTGTTGATCAAATTGATGAGTTTGTAAAAAATGCATATTATATCTTATTGACGAGAGCTGTTTACGGTCAAATGGTTTACGTTGAAGATGACAAATTAAGAGAGTTTTTACTCAAAATATTTCTGGCTGACGAAAATTAATTGATTGTGAAATAGTATATTGATTTTTAACAAATGCAAGAAGCCGTCGAAGTGCTTGACTTTGAACTAGCAGCCCAGATTCGTGATATGATGCTGGAAGTGAAGGCCTTGGATTAGGGGAATTTTATGAATATTTTAGTTATTAATGGACATCCTGATAAAGAAAGCTACTGTCAAGCAATTTTTCAAACGATTGTAGAAAGTATAGACTCAAAGAGACATGAACTTGAAGTGATTAATCTTAATGAGGAAGAGTTTGATCCTGTTTTACGTTATGGTTATCGACAAAGAATGGAGGACAATCCGTTTATTCTACGCTCTCAAGAATTAATCCAGTGGGCAGATCATTTCATTTTTGTTTATCCTATTTGGTGGAGTAGCATGCCTAGTCTATTGAAGGGGTGGATTGATCGTGTTTTTACGCCAGGCATTGCATACTCCGCAAATAATCGTGGAAGCTTTATTTTGAACTACTTGAGAGGTAAACAGTTCAAAAAATTACTAAAAGGAAAAACAGCTAGTATCTATGCAACCTCCATGGCACCAACTTGGTGGTACAAAGTATTTTCAGGTCCGATTAACATTCCAGACAGTTATGGAATATCAGTATTAAAGAATGCTGTATTGAATCACTGTGGCATAAAAACAAAGAGGGTTTCAATCTTGGGAGAGTTAGGCCGTGAAGTAAATACAAGTTCAACAAGACAAAAATTTCTACAAAAAGTAGCAAAGGAAGTCAGGGTGTTGAATTAAGGAGAAGAAAATAAATGACGGTTATTATCAAATCAATGGAAACTCCTGAAGAAATAGAAGGTAAGTCCCTCGTTCACTGGCAGACGTGGAGAGAGGCTTATGATGGCCTTTTGCCTGCAGAATTTCAGGAGACGATGACACTAGAAAGATGTCGATTCTTTAGTCAAAAATATCCAGAAAATACATTGATCGCGATGGATGGCATGAAGGTGGTTGGTTTTATCAGTTATGGTAACTTTCGTGATGAGACTATTCAAGCTGGTGAAATTATTGCTTTATATGTTTTAAAAGACTATTATGGAAAAGGTATTGCACAAAAGTTAATAAAAGCAGCTTTGATTGCTCTTAATCATTTTTCTGAAATTTTCTTATGGGTATTGAAAGATAATAAGCGCGCAATTGCTTTCTATCAAAAAATGGGCTTTACTTTTGATGAACAAGAAAAGATACTTGAACTTGGAAAGCCCATAAAGGAAAAACGGATGGTATTCTATTCTAAATAATTTTAAAAAGTAGAAGCTAATGGTACTGGTACCAAGTCTAAAAATTTAATAAATTAGAAAGTGAGTAAATTTATGTCTCGAGCACAATTAACGATTTTAACAAATATTTGTCTGATTGAAGATCTCGAAGCTCAGCGCGTGGTGATGCAGTATCGCGCTCCTGAAACTAATCGCTGGTCCGGTTATGCCTTTCCAGGAGGCCATGTAGAAAATGGCGAATCTTTCGCAGAGTCTGTCATTCGTGAAATCTATGAAGAAACAGGGTTGACTATCCAAAATCCTCAACTTGTCGGCATTAAAAATTGGCCACTAGATACAGGTGGGCGCTATATTGTCGTTTGTTATAAGGCAACTGAGTTCTCTGGTACCCTTCGCTCTTCAGATGAAGGAGAAGTTTCTTGGGTGCAAAAAGACCAGATTCCAAACTTGGATCTGGCCTATGATATGCTACCTTTGATGGAGATGATGGAAGCATCGGACAAATCTGAATTTTTCTACCCTCGCCGTACAGAAGACGATTGGGAAAAGAAAATCTTCTAGTCTTTTACTAAATAACCTAGCTGATCCAAGGCCTCCTCGATATAGTGGAGGTCTTGTTGTGTTTCGGCTTCGACTAGGTGGTAATGGACACCATCTGTTAATTCAGATAAAGGTCTAAAATCAGAATGTTCGACTTGTTCTAGAAAATGTTGAACATCTCTGCGGCAAGACAGTTTAAGCAAGGTTTCAATTTCTCCATAAACGGGATGGTCAATCAAAGTATTCTGGACACGTCCTCCATTATCGACGATAGCAAGGAGTTCTTGACCGATTTCTTCAACTTCATGTTTCACCTTGAAAAGTTTATGGACATAAGGATTGGTATCAATTTGCTTATAGACGTAGCCACGATTAGTGGATAGGATAGGAGCACCATCGGCTCTCAAAATTGCAATGTCCTGCACAATGACCTGACGTGTGACATGAAAATGTTCCGCCAAACTTTGGCCATTAAGGGCTTTAGGAGCTTCTTTCAAGAGTTGGAGCAGGGCTTGTTTGCGATCTTTTGTCATAGCTTTTCCTTTTAACGGCGTTTTCGAAGCACTTTATAGACAGCTAGTGCTAATGTATAGTCTACCATACTATGTATAATTGTACCAAATCCAACTAGCACAAATAGAACATAAAACATATTTTCTACATTGGTACCAGAAGTTGCGTAAAAAAGGACACAGGCTAATACTTCAGCAAGGGCATGGATAAGCGCTAAAACAAAGTTAAATATCCAAGAAGATTTTGGTTTATCAAGGGTTTCGGGGAATTTTTGTAGGTAAAGAGCTCCCAAAGTCCCAAAAAAGATATGGGAAAAAGCTCGAAAAACGATAACCATGGGATAGCCAGCCATCAAAAATCCAAAACTAGAGGCCAGGATGACAAAAACAGCCATCAAGGGCGACAAGAACATGGCGATAAAAATAGCGATGTGGCTCCCCAAAGTGTAAGAAGCAGGAGGAATGACAATCTTAAAAGGCATAATAATTGGAATCAAAATCGCAATAGCCGTTAAGAGGGCAGTCATTGTCATAAATTGTGTCTTTTTCCGTGTGTTCATAAGAATCTCCTTTTTAACTGTATATACACTAGTATAGTACTATAAAGAAGACAATAAAGCAAGGATTTACTTGGGTTTATAGGTCATTTTTTAATTAAAGACTCGTAAACATTTCACTAAAAATCAAAACTATATAGAGCGAAATCTCCACCCTCAAGTATGAAAGTGGAGATTGTTTTTATTTTTTCAAAGTTTGTAGTCTTGGAACAATGGCTAGGGTTAGAACTGCGGAAATGACTAATTCGGCAATTGAATTTGTTGAGATAACAGTTGCTAGGAGTTTTTGGATATTACCATCAAAAACATTTCCAAAAAGGTAGAAAATTCCACCAAGTACAAAGACTGTATTAGTAAGTGAACCAAGGGCACCAGCTAGAATCAGACCAGTTTTATTTTTCATCAGTTTATAAACTAGATACGGAGTCAAACCAATCAAAATACGTGGGACGATGGCAATGATAGCTGAGTAGATGTTTCCGTTTGGTACAAATGGGGAGAAGAGGTAACTTGTCGGTAGAATTGTAATCGTGTTAACCGTTAAGCTAAGCAGCCCCATCAAAAATCCAAGTGTAACCCCAACTCGTGGACCGTAGATAATGCTGGCAATAATGACAGGAATATGAACAATAGTCGGTTTGATTGGAAATGGAAAAAGGTTAAAGACAACCGAGCTTAGAAAATGAATCACAAGCATGGTTGCAAAGAAGATAGCAATGGGCGCAATATTAGATCGTTTTTTCATCGAGAGTTTCCTTTATTCTTTCTAAAATAATTGTGAGGTCGGCTAAAGCTCCTCGTCCGTGGTCTCCACAAGCTAGTAGGGATTCCTTAGGAGCAATCAGCTGATAGCCGTAGCTTTCTAATGTTTTCAGATTAGCCTGAGTTGCTGGATGTTCATACATCTTTGTATTCATAGCAGGTGCGATGAGTTTGGGAATATGACTTGGCAAGGCTAGAGCCATACAAGTTACCATGTTGTCAGCAAAGCCGTGGGCTAGTTTTGCAATAGTGTTAGCAGTTGCAGGTACTACGATAAATAAATCCGCCTTTTTTCCAAGTTCGATATGATTGACTTGATCGGGATAGGGTTCTTTCATGACATCCAAGTGGACGGAATTCTGTGAGAGTACCTGTAGTGTCAAAGGTTGGATAAACTCTGTAGCAGCCTGAGTCATTAAGACAGTGACTTGATGATCTTGTTTTTTTAGAGAACTGACTAAATCTGCCGACTTGTAAGAGGCGATTGATCCCGTTACAGCCAAGAGAATATGTGCCATAGCTTTCCTTTCTATGAATGATAGGCTTGAATCTTTTCAAGGAGGAGTTCTGCAATTTCTTCTTTAGTCTGGACTGTTTGAAGCTGATCTTTTTCAACAAAGATTGCACGATGCTGGTTTGCTGAGATTTGAGTCAGATCATTTGCGATAATCAAGTCTGCTTGGTTCTTGATAAGACTTTTTCTGGCAATCTCGATGAGATAATCCTCAGAGACATCAACCAGCAGTTTGAAACCAATCAGATGAATAGCAGGATTCCACTCCTTGACTAAAGAGATGATTTTTGGTGTTTTTTTCAGGAATAAAACCTGAACCTCGTCAGTTGAAGAAATCTTAGCTTGATGATTTTGTTTGCTTAAAAATTCTTCTAGATTGGAGCTAGCCTGAACTTCTTCCAGCCCTGTCATATAAACAGGAGTGTAGTCGGATACGGCCATTGAGTGAATCAAGACTTGATAATCCTGAACATGTTCTTGCATTTCTAGTAGAAGGTCCTTGGTATTGTTAATTTCTCGAATGCTTAGGTTGAGATAGGCTTCTGGCTTCACGGCTCGTTTTGTTGTTATCAAACAAACTTCATGCCCTGCAGCAAGCAAGGTTTCTGTGATGATTTTCCCCAAGTGACCTGTAGAATGGTTAGTGATAGAGCGGACGCTATCGATAGCTTCACTGGTACCGCCCGATGTAACTAAAATTTTCATAGCACTATTGTACACAAAAATAAACGGTAAGTAAAATGAAAGTGATAAATTTTTGGTAAAAACGAAGATTTACTATAGTTTCAAACTATAAAGCCATATAAAATTTAAGAAAGGACTCTAAAAAGCTTAAAAATAGGGATATTTACGAACGTTTAGAGAGTTTTGGGATGTTAAAAATCTTGTTTTGTGTTATAATGAATTATCATATAAGAGGTTAGAGGAGTTTTGAATGAAAACAGATATTGAAATCGCACAGAGTATTGAGTTAAAGCCAATCGTTGATGTTGTAGAGAAACTTGGTATTTCTTACGACGATTTGGAGTTGTATGGAAAGTACAAGGCTAAGCTCAGCTTTGATAAAATTCGTGCAGTTGAGTGCAATCCAGTTGGGAAATTGATTTTGGTTACTGCCATCAACCCAACACCTGCAGGTGAAGGAAAATCAACCATTACCATTGGTCTTGCGGATGCCTTGAACAAGATTGGCAAGAAAACCATGATCGCTATCCGCGAACCATCTCTTGGTCCAGTAATGGGTATCAAGGGTGGTGCCGCTGGTGGTGGTTACGCTCAAGTTCTGCCAATGGAAGACATCAACCTTCACTTCACGGGGGATATGCATGCCATTACGACTGCCAACAATGCGCTTTCTGCCTTGATTGACAACCACTTACACCAAGGGAATGAGTTGGGAATTGACCAACGTCGTATCCTCTGGAAACGTGTAGTGGACTTGAATGATCGTGCCCTTCGCCATGTGACCGTTGGACTTGGTGGTCCTCTAAATGGTATTCCACGTGAGGATGGCTTTGATATTACAGTTGCTTCAGAAATCATGGCGATTCTTTGCTTGGCAACAGACATCGAGGACTTGAAACGCCGCTTGGCTAATATTGTTATCGGTTATCGCTATGATCGTACACCTGTTTCTGTAGGTGATTTGCAGGTTGAAGGTGCCTTAGCTTTGATCTTGAAGGATGCTATTAAGCCTAATCTCGTTCAAACAATTTATGGTACACCTGCCTTTGTACATGGTGGTCCATTTGCCAATATTGCTCATGGATGTAACTCTGTCTTGGCAACGACAACAGCCCTTCACTTGGCTGATTACACAGTTACTGAAGCTGGTTTTGGTGCAGACCTTGGTGCCGAGAAATTCCTTGATATCAAGACACCAAACTTGCCAACATCTCCAGATGCAGTAGTTATCGTCGCAACCCTTCGTGCCCTTAAGATGAATGGTGGCGTGGCTAAAGACGCTCTTACAGAGGAAAATGTGGAGGCGGTTCGTGCAGGTTTTGCCAACTTGAAACGCCATGTTGAAAACATCCGTAAGTTTGGAGTACCTGCAGTAGTAGCTATTAATGAATTTGTCTCTGATACAGAAGCTGAAATTGCAGCCTTGAAAGAACTCTGTGCTTCTATTGATGTGCCAGTTGAACTAGCAAGTGTCTGGGCTGATGGTGCAGAAGGTGGAGTAGCACTTGCCGAAACAGTTGTTAAGACTATCGCTGAAACCCCAGCTAACTATAAACGTTTGTATGACAATGACCTTTCTGTCCAAGAAAAGATTGAAAAGATTGTTACTGAAATCTACCGTGGTTCAAAAGTAAACTTCGAAAAGAAAGCTCAAACGCAAATCGCTCAAATTGTTCAAAATGGTTGGGACAAATTGCCAATCTGTATGGCAAAAACTCAATATAGTTTCTCAGATAATCCAAATGCACTTGGAGCACCTGAAAACTTTGAAATTACCATTCGCGAATTGGTGCCAAAATTAGGTGCAGGCTTCATAGTTGCCTTAACTGGAGATGTCATGACCATGCCAGGACTTCCAAAACGACCAGCTGCTCTAAACATGGATGTTGAAAGCGATGGAACCGTTCTAGGCTTGTTCTAATAGTTTAATTGAATTCAAATGAGTTTGGAAATACTATCCAAGCTCATTTTTTATCTAGATATAAGGAGTTGCCTTCTACACGTAACCAGTCTAGGTAAAGATATTTTCCCTGAATTCTGATATAATAGAAATATTGACTTCAAGAGTAAGGAAGAGAAGATGAACGCATTATTAAATGGAATGAATGACCGTCAGGCTGAGGCGGTACAAACGACAGAAGGTCCCTTGTTAATCATGGCAGGGGCTGGCTCTGGGAAGACTCGAGTTTTGACCCACCGTATCGCTTATCTGATTGATGAAAAGCTGGTCAATCCGTGGAATATCTTGGCCATTACCTTTACTAATAAGGCTGCGCGTGAGATGAAGGAGCGTGCTTATAACCTCAATCCAGCTACTCAGGACTGTCTGATTGCGACCTTCCACTCCATGTGTGTTCGTATTTTGCGTCGCGATGCGGATCATATTGGCTACAACCGCAATTTCACTATTGTAGATCCTGGTGAACAGCGAACGCTCATGAAACGCATTCTTAAACAGTTGAACTTGGATCCTAAAAAATGGAATGAACGAACTATTTTGGGGACCATTTCCAATGCTAAGAATGATTTAATTGATGATGTGGCTTATGCTTCCCAAGCTGGCGATATGTATACGCAAATCGTGGCCCAGTGTTACACTGCTTACCAAAAAGAACTGCGTCAGTCGGAGTCGGTTGACTTTGATGATTTGATTATGCTTACCTTGCGTCTCTTTGATCAAAATCCTGATGTTTTGACTTACTATCAACAGAAATTCCAATACATCCACGTTGATGAGTACCAAGATACCAACCATGCCCAGTACCAATTGGTCAAACTCTTGGCTTCCCGTTTTAAAAATATCTGTGTGGTTGGGGATGCGGACCAGTCTATCTACGGTTGGCGTGGTGCTGATATGCAGAATATCTTGGACTTTGAAAAGGATTACCCCCAAGCCAAGGTTGTTTTGTTGGAGGAGAATTACCGTTCAACTAAAACTATTCTCCAAGCGGCCAACGAGGTCATTAAAAACAATAAAAATCGCCGTCCTAAGAATCTCTGGACTCAAAACGCTGATGGGGAGCAAATCGTATACTACCGTGCCAATGATGAGCTGGATGAGGCTGTATTTGTAGCCAGAACCATTGATGAACTTAGTCGCAATCAAAATTTCCTTCACAAGGATTTTGCAGTTCTCTATCGGACTAATGCGCAATCCCGTACTATTGAGGAAGCCCTGCTCAAATCTAACATTCCTTATACCATGGTTGGAGGAACCAAGTTCTACAGCCGTAAGGAAATCCGTGATATTATCGCTTATCTTAATCTTATTGCCAATTTGAGTGACAATATCAGTTTTGAACGTATTATCAACGAACCGAAACGAGGAATTGGCCCAGGTACTGTTGAGAAAATCCGTGACTTTGCGAATATGCAAGACATGTCCATGCTAGATGCTTCTGCAAACATCATGTTGTCAGGAATTAAAGGTAAAGCAGCCCAGTCAATTTGGGATTTTGCCAATATGGTTCTGGATTTGCGGGAGCAGCTAGACCACTTAACTATTACAGAATTGGTTGAGACTGTCCTAGAAAGAACAGGTTACGTCGATATTCTCAATGCCCAAGCGACTCTAGAAAGTAAGGCTCGGGTTGAAAATATCGAAGAGTTCCTTTCTGTGACGAAAAACTTTGATGATACCTCTGATGTGCCAGAAGAGGAAACTGGTTTGGACAAACTGAGTCGTTTCTTAAATGACTTGGCCTTGATTGCGGATACAGATTCAGGTAGTCAGGAGACCTCAGAAGTGACATTGATGACCCTGCATGCTGCCAAAGGTCTCGAGTTTCCAGTTGTCTTTTTGATTGGGATGGAAGAAAATGTCTTTCCGCTTAGCCGTGCGGCTGAAGATCAAGATGAATTGGAAGAAGAACGCCGTCTGGCCTATGTAGGTATCACGCGTGCAGAGAAAATTCTCTATCTGACCAATGCCAACTCACGCCTGCTTTTCGGTCGTACCAATTACAATCGTCCAACTCGTTTTATTAACGAAATCAGTTCAGACTTGCTTGAGTATCAAGGATTGGCCCGTCCAGCCAATACAAGCTTTAAGGCATCTTATAGCAGTGGTGGCCTTGCCTTCGGTCAAGGTATGAGTCTTGCCCAGGCCATCCAAGACCGTAAACGTGGCGCGGCACCAAAAACTATCCAGTCAAGCGGTCTCCCATTTGGTCAATTTACAGCTGGTGCAAAATCAGCGTCTAACGAGACAAATTGGTCCATTGGTGACATTGCTCTCCACAAGAAATGGGGAGAGGGAACTGTTCTGGAAGTTTCAGGTAGCGGTGCTACGCAGGAATTGAAAATCAATTTCCCAGAAGTTGGTTTGAAAAAACTTTTAGCTAGTGTAGCCCCAATTGAGAAAAAAATCTAATTTTTCATCCTTCTCACGAATAATAAAGTGAGGAGGATTTTTATGTACAGTATTTCATTCCAAGAAGATTCACTATTGCCAAGAGAAAGACTTGCCCAAGAAGGAGTGGAAGCGCTCAGTAATCAAGAGTTATTAGCAATTTTACTTAGGACAGGAACACGTCAGGCCAGTGTTTTTGAAATTGCCCAGAAAGTTTTGAACAATCTTTCAAGCCTAACAGATTTGAAAAAAATGACCCTGCAGGAATTGCAGAGTCTATCTGGTATCGGACGTGTTAAGGCCATAGAGTTACAAGCTATGATTGAACTGGGCCATCGTATTCATAAGCATGAGACCCTTGAAATGGAAAGTATTCTCAGCAGTCAAAAGTTGGCCAAGAAGATGCAACAGGAATTGGGCCATAAAAAACAAGAGCACCTGGTGGCGCTCTATCTCAATACTCAAAATCAAATCATCCATCAGCAGACGATTTTTATCGGCTCTGCCACTCGTAGTATCGCTGAGCCGCGAGAGATTCTTCACTATGCCATCAAGCATATGGCAACCTCTCTCATCTTGGTTCATAACCATCCTTCAGGAGCGGTAGCCCCTAGCCGAAATGATGATCATGTGACTAAACTTGTAAAAGAAGCCTGCGAACTGATGGGGATTGTTCTCTTGGACCATTTGATTGTCTCTCATTCTAACTATTTTAGCTATCGCGAAAAGACAGATTTAATCTAAAGTTCATTAACAACATAGTCAAAGAGGTTTTTATCTTTGGGACGATTTTCAAATAGAAATTCTGGGTGCCATTGGACACCGAGAAAGGCAACGTCATTCGTACTCATGACAGCTTCAATGATACCATCATTAGGATCATGAGCCGCAATCTTTAAGTTAGGTGCTAAATCCTTGATACTCTGGTGGTGGAAGGAGTTGATATGGGAGATTTCTCCATAGATTTCTCGAAGAACAGTATCTGGTTCGGTTACCAAGCGCTGGGTTGTGTACTCGGCAGAACAATCCTGCCAATGGTCTTCGATATCTTGATATAAAGTTCCCCCCATGGCAACGTTAAAGAGCTGAGTCCCGCGGCAAACAGAGAAAATTGGCTTTTTCTGTTTAATAGCTTCCTTGATGAGGGCCAGTTCGAAGATATCTCTTTGGAGGTGGTAGTCATCGCTATCAATGGTTTTTGGTTCACCATAGAATTTTGGATCAACATTTTGTCCACCTGTCAAGATGAGCTTATCAATCATACTGATATAGTGGTAGGCCATTTCTTGATCACCAATCGGTAGGATGATGGGAATCCCTCCAGCGTCTTTAACGCCTTCCACAAAGCCTTTTGCTGCGTAGCTCATCATGATGTCATCATCTGGATGAGTTTTTTCGTTTCCTGTAATCCCAATAACTGGTTTTTTCATAAAATGATTTTCGCTTTCTAATCCTCTTTTCGCATGAAATAGAGGAGGGTTTGGAGTTCACTTGTCAAATCGACATACTGAACGACCACGTCTTTTGGTAAATGCAGATGGACTGGTGAAAAACTGAGAATCCCTTTAACGCCAGCATCTACCAAGAGATTGGCAACCTCTTGGGATTTAACGCTAGGAACAGTCAGGATAGCAGTCTTCACATCAGCATCCTGGATTTTATCCTTGATTTGAGAAATTCCGTAAATAGGAATCCCGTCGGGAGTTTGGCTACCAACTTCAGGATGGTCATCTAGGTCAAAGGCCATGATAATCTTCATCTTGTTACGCTCATGGAAGCGGTAGTGGAGAAGGGCATGGCCCATATTTCCAATACCAACCAGCATGACATTGGTAATAGAGTTATCATTGAGCAAATCGGCAAAAAACGTCATCAGTTTTTTGACATCATAGCCAAAACCACGACGACCTAGTTCACCAAAATAGGAAAAATCACGACGTACGGTCGCTGAGTCAATACCGATGGCCTCTGCAATTTGCTTAGAGTTGGCACGTTCAATCTTTTCTGCATGAAATCTCTTAAAAATTCGATAGTAGAGAGAGAGTCTTTTCGCTGTAGCTTTTGGAATAGCAGACTGTTTATCTTTCACAAAATCACAACCTTTCTATTCTTCTATTTTATAGAAACATTGTGAAAAAATCAACAAAAACAAGAAAAAACTAAGAAAAATCTTAGTTTTGATGTAAAAAATCTGCATGTGATAGAAAACGGTAGAGGTCTCCGACCAGACCTTGATAAACTTTTTGTCCCTTAAAAGTCAAAGAAGTCACATAAAGTGTATCTGGTAGGGTCACACAGCCTGACAAAGCTAGCATGAGTGCCTCATAATCTTCGTACTTGAGAGTCCGCTCTACATGATAGCTGTCTTTATAGGTTAGTTCAAACATATGAGACCTATCTTTCAGATTTTGTAAAGACACCACGCTCTACCAAGCTATCCATGAGGAAGTAGAATTTTTCCTGATGAATGTGGTGGTCTTCTGATTTGAAAATATCAACTAGACGTAGCCCAAACTTGTCAGTAATATTGATTTTAGCCCCTGTGAGTTCCTTGTTAATGATGATTTTTAGTTGGAAGCCTTCACCGCTGTTTGGCACTTTTTCCAAAAGTCGAGTCAGTTCATAGTTCCCAACTTTGGTCTCAAAAAAAGTGTTGTCCTTGAGGGTGAATTTCTTAACAGACGGGCTAAGAGTGTAGTCGTAACGACAATTTTTTAACTGAATGGTTTTTTCAAATGCCATATGGCTAACCTCCGATAATTTCTTTTAAGGTTTTTGAGAGGGTATGTAGGTCTTCAACAGTATTTTCTGGTGACAAACTGATGCGAACGGATTCTTTCAAGCGTTCTGAATTTGCCCCGTACATGGCTTCAAGAACATGGCTGGATTGGACAATACCTGCAGTGCAAGCTGAGCCAGTAGAGATAGAAATTCCAGCTAAATCTAGACGAAGAAGTAAGAGGTCGTTTTTCTGCCCAGGAAATCCAATATTGAGAACATAAGGGAGATGATCTTGTCCTCTATTCAGATAATACTGAACTCCCTCTAGCTCTGCCAGAAGGGCAGTTTCTAAATTTTGTACATGTTGAAAATGTTCTTCTTGTTTTTCTAAGTCTTCTTTTAGGGCTGCAACCATGCTAACAATAGCAGCTAGATTTTCAGTCCCTGCACGTTTTTTCTGTTCTTGGTCTCCGCCATGAAGATAGGAATCAAAGTCCATGCTAGAAGCGTAGAGAAAGCCGATTCCCTTAGGACCATGGAATTTATGGGCAGAAGCGGTGAGAAAATCAATGCCCAATTCTTCTGGGTGAATAGGGATTTTTCCAATAGCTTGAACTGCATCGACATGATAGGCGGCTGGGTGTTGCTTGAGTATTTGGCCAATTTCAGCAATGGGCAGTAGGTTTCCTGTCTCATTATTGGCAAACATGGTAGAAACCAAAATCGTATCGTCACGTAAAGCTTTCTGAATTTGTTGGGCTGTGATTTCTTGATTTTCCGGATGGATAATGGTTGCTTCAAAACCAAAGTGTTGAACCAAGTAATCAATGGTTTCAAGAACGGCATGGTGCTCAATGGCAGTTGTGATGATATGTTTTCCTTGCTCTTGGTGACGAAGGCAGTAACCAATGATAGCAGTATTGTTGCCTTCTGTTCCACCAGAAGTGAAAAAGATATGTTGAGGTTTTGTCCCCAGTAACTGGGCTAGTTCCTGACGGGCTTCTCGCAAGAGTTTACCAGCTTGACGACCATGACCATGAATACTAGAAGGGTTTCCGTGGGTTTCTTGCATAACCTTGGTCATCGCTGAAATAGCAACTGCTGACATGGGAGTCGTTGCAGCATTGTCCAAATAAATCAAAGAATCACCTTATTTCTTTTTGTTGTAAGCAAAGAGTGGGCTGACTGGTTTTCTTTCGTGAATACGGACGATAGCATCACCAATTAACTCACTAGCAGTGATGTAGCATACGTTTTTAGGAGTTTTTTCTTTTGTTGCTACTGAATCAGTCACAAGAATTTCTTTAATATTAGTATTGTCAAGAAGTTCAGCAGCTCCTTCGACGAAGAGGCCGTGGCTAGAAACAGCATAAATTTCTGTAGCCCCTTCACGTTCAACGATTTTAGCAGCTTCAGAGAAGGTACGTCCTGTATTTAAAATATCGTCAATCAAGATAGCTTTTTTACCTTCAACATCACCGATAATATAACCTTCGTTGCGAGTTGCATCGTCTTGAGGGTAGTCGATAATGGCGATAGGAGCATCAAGATATTCAGCCAAGCTACGAGCACGTTTGACACCTGAATTTTTAGGGCTAACGACAACAACATCTGACCCAAGTAGGCCCTTATCGCAGTAATGTTTTGCAAATAGAGGAACTGTGTAGAGGTTGTCAACAGGAATATCAAAGAAGCCTTGCACCTGAACAGCATGCAAATCGAGGGTAAGGACACGGTCAACCCCAGCTTTAACCAGCATATTAGCCACTAGTTTAGCTGTAAGTGGTTCACGAGGTGAAGCAATACGGTCTTGACGTGCATAGCCAAAATATGGAAGGACAACGTTGATACTGTGGGCACTTGCGCGGACACAAGCATCAACCATGATCAACAATTCCATCAGGTGGTTGTTAACTGGGAAACTTGTTGATTGGATGATGTAGACATCATAACCACGGACACTTTCTTCGATATTTACTTGGATTTCTCCGTCTGAAAATTGACGTGATGATAGTTTTCCAAGTGGCACACCAACAGCTTGTGCAATTTTCTGTGCAATCTCTTGGTTAGAGTTGAGTGCGAAAAGTTTCATGTTTTTTCTATCTGACATTATAGACCGTCCTCTGTAAACTTTTTAAATCCTAGCCATATCTGCCTAGCCTATATGAACTGGGATTTTTGTATTTTATCTTTTCTATTTTACCAAAAAATAGAGATTATTTCAGCTATTTTTCATGCTTTTAACAAATCGGACCAATTTTGAGGAAGCTTTTTGGTAGGAAATCTGATTTTCCTCTAAAAATTGCTGGAAATCTTGTTTCCCTTGCTCGTGATTTTCGACTTCAAGCTCCAATTCGTAATCTGTAATATCAAGGTACTGACTCTCATCCAGCGCCATGAGACCAATAGCTGTCTGCATTTCATAGCGAAGTGTCGTTAGACAACCAAGAATCTGCCATTCACTAGTTTTAATACCATGTTTCGCCAATTCATCCAGTACTAGCCCTTGAGGAAGTTCTTCCTTGCTCAGATAGTTTTCAGCATCTTTTAGTTGCAATTTTTGATTGTATTCCATGTTTCCAACACTTTGCGGGACTTTGAGTGTCAATTCTGCCCAGTCTTCAAAGGTTCGAATGCGCATAGCAACTTTCTTTTCTCTAAGTTCAAAATCAGGCGTGTCTATGTAGTAATTTTTTTGAAGAACAGGAGTGACACCTGTGAACTGGTCTTTTAGACGATTGTATTCATCTTTTTTCAAGAGTGTTTTCAATTCAATTTCTAAATGTTTCATTTTTCTTACCTTTTCTTTATCGTTGAAAGCGGATTTATGGTATAATAAGCATTGTATTTATTGTATATGAATCTGGAGAAAAAATCAAAGATATTTTTGAAGGATAATATGAGAACAAGGGAGAATATATGACCTTAGAATGGGAAGAATTTCTAGATCCTTACATTCAAGCTGTTGGTGAGTTAAAGATTAAACTACGTGGTATTCGTAAGCAATATCGCAAGCAAAATAAGCATTCTCCTATTGAGTTTGTGACTGGTCGAGTCAAGCCAATTGAAAGCATTAAGGAAAAAATGGCTCGTCGTGGCATTACTTATGCGACTTTAGAGCACGATTTGCAGGATATTGCTGGCTTGCGTGTGATGGTTCAGTTTGTAGATGACGTCAAGGAAGTAGTGGAAATTTTGCGCAAACGTCAGGACATGCGAATCATACAGGAGCGAGATTACATTACTCATCGAAAAGCATCAGGCTACCGTTCCTATCACGTGGTAGTAGAATATACGGTTGATACCATCAATGGAGCTAAGACCATTTTGGCGGAAATTCAGATTCGTACTTTGGCCATGAATTTCTGGGCAACGATAGAACATTCTCTCAACTACAAGTACCAAGGGGATTTCCCAGAGGAAATTAAAAAGAGACTGGAAATTACTGCCAAAATTGCCCATCAGTTGGATGAAGAAATGGGTAAAATACGTGATGATATCCAAGAAGCCCAAGCACTTTTTGATCCTTTGAGTAGAAAATTAAATGACGGTGTAGGAAACAGTGACGATACAGATGAAGAATACAGGTAAACGAATTGACCTGATAGCTAATAGAAAACCGCAGAGTCAAAGGGTTTTGTATGAATTGCGAGATCGTTTGAAGAGAAACCAGTTTATACTCAATGATACCAATCCGGACATTGTCATCTCCATTGGTGGAGATGGTATGCTCTTGTCGGCCTTTCATAAGTACGAAAACCAGCTTGACAAGGTCCGCTTCATTGGTGTTCACACTGGACATTTGGGTTTCTATACGGACTACCGTGATTTTGAGTTGGACAAGCTAGTGACTAATTTGCAGCTAGATACCGGAGCAAGAGTCTCATACCCTGTTCTGAATGTGAAGGTTTTTCTTGAAAATGGTGAAGTGAAGATTTTTAGAGCACTGAATGAAGCCAGTATCCGCAGGTCTGATCGAACCATGGTGGCGGATGTTGTGATTAACGGTGTCCACTTTGAACGTTTTCGTGGAGATGGGCTAACAGTTTCGACACCGACTGGTAGTACGGCTTATAATAAGTCTCTTGGCGGTGCAGTGTTACATCCTACCATTGAAGCTCTTCAGTTGACGGAAATTGCCAGCCTAAATAATCGTGTCTATCGAACGCTGGGCTCTTCCATTATTGTGCCTAAGAAGGACAAGATTGAACTCATTCCAACAAGAAATGATTACCACACCATTTCGGTTGACAATAGCGTTTATTCCTTCCGCAATATTGAGCGAATCGAGTATCAAATCGACCATCATAAGATTCACTTTGTGGCATCACCTAGCCATACCAGTTTCTGGAACCGTGTGAAGGATGCTTTCATCGGCGAGGTGGACGAATGAGGTTTGAATTTATCGCAGATGAGCATGTTAAGGTTAAGACCTTTTTAAAAAAGCACGAGGTTTCTAAGGGGCTGCTAGCTAAGATTAAGTTTCGAGGTGGAGCTATTCTGGTAAATGACCAACCGCAAAATGCAACCTATCTATTGGATATTGGAGACCGAGTTACCATTGATATTCCCGTTGAGGAAGGCTTTGAAACTCTAGAAGCTATCGAGCGCCCACTGGATATTCTCTATGAGGATGACCATTTTCTAGTCTTGAATAAACCCTATGGAGTGGCTTCTATTCCTAGTGTTAATCACTCTAATACCATTGCCAATTTTATCAAGGGTTACTACGTCAAGCAAGACTATGAAAATCAGCAGGTTCACATTGTGACTAGGCTCGATAGGGACACTTCTGGCTTGATGCTCTTTGCCAAGCACGGCTATGCCCATGCACGACTAGACAAGCAGTTGCAGAAGAAGTCCATTGAAAAACGCTACTTTGCTTTGGTTAAAGGTGATGGACACTTGGAGCAAGAGGGAGAAATTATTGCTCCGATTGCGCGTGATGAAGACTCTATTATCACCAGACGGGTGGCTAAAGGTGGAAAGTATGCCCATACTTCTTACAAGATTGTAGCTTCTTATGGAAATATTCACTTGGTCGATATTTGCCTGCACACTGGGCGAACCCACCAAATCCGAGTCCATTTTTCTCATATTGGTTTTCCTTTGTTGGGAGATGACTTGTACGGTGGTAGTCTAGATGATGGAATTCAGCGCCAGGCCCTGCATTGCCATTCCTTAAATTTTTATCATCCATTTTTAAAGCAAGACTTGCAGTTAGAAAGTCCCTTGCCGGATGATTTCAGTAACCTTATTACTCAGTTATCAACTAATACTCTATAAAAACTGTTTAGAGTATAATTTATTTTCTTAAAGGAGAAAACTCATGGAAGTTTTTGAAAGTCTCAAAGCCAACTTGGTTGGTAAAAATGCTCGTATCGTTCTCCCTGAAGGGGAAGAGCCTCGTATTCTTCAAGCGACTAAACGCCTGGTAAAAGAAACAGAAGTGATTCCTGTTTTGCTTGGAAATCCTGAAAAAATTAAAATCTATCTTGAAATCGAAGGTATTGAGGACGGTTATGAAGTCATCGACCCTCAACACTACGATAAATTTGAAGAAATGGTTGCTGCCTTGGTAGAACGTCGCAAGGGCAAAATGTCTGAAGAAGATGCACGCAAGATTTTGGTTGAAGATGTCAACTATTTTGGTGTTATGTTGGTTTACTTAGGATTGGTTGATGGAATGGTGTCAGGAGCGATTCACTCAACAGCTTCAACAGTTCGTCCAGCCCTTCAAATCATCAAAACTCGTCCAAATGTAACTCGTACTTCAGGTGCCTTCCTCATGGTTCGTGGTACGGAGCGTTACCTGTTTGGAGACTGTGCCATCAACATTAATCCAGACGCAGAAGCTTTGGCTGAAATTGCCATTAACTCAGCAATCACAGCTAAAATGTTTGGAATCGAGCCTAAAATTGCTATGCTAAGCTATTCTACTAAAGGTTCAGGATTTGGAGAAAGCGTTGATAAGGTTGTTGAAGCAACTAAAATTGCTCATGACTTGCGTCCTGACCTTGAAATCGATGGGGAGTTGCAATTTGATGCAGCCTTTGTTCCAGAAACTGCAGATCTGAAAGCTCCTGGAAGTACGGTAGCTGGTCAAGCAAATGTCTTCATCTTCCCAGGTATCGAGGCAGGAAATATCGGCTACAAGATGGCTGAACGTCTTGGTGGTTTTGCGGCTGTTGGTCCTGTTTTGCAAGGTTTGAACAAGCCAGTTAACGACCTTTCTCGTGGATGTAATGCTGATGATGTTTACAAGTTGACCCTTATCACAGCAGCCCAAGCAGTTCATCAATAAAATTTAGTCCTCTTTCCTTTGGGAAGAGGCTTTTTATACTCAATGAAAATCAAATAGCAAACTAGGAAACTAACCGCAGGCTGTACTTGAGTACGGCAAGGCGACGT
>NZ_KV794152.1:427138-470970 GCF_001808665.1 Streptococcus sp. HMSC070B10
ACGTGGTTTGAATTTGATTTTCGAAGAGTATTAATACTAGGAAAAGGACAGTTAGAATCTTCTGTGTTATACTAGAGATATGTTAGATTTGAAAGAATACGGTATCGTCATGTGGCCGGATGAGAAGATTGTTTCTTTCCGTGAGAAACTTCTTTCCTGGTATGATGAAAACAAAAGAGATTTACCGTGGCGTAGAAGTAAAAATCCTTATCATATCTGGGTCTCTGAAATCATGCTCCAGCAGACCAGGGTGGATACAGTTATCCCTTACTACGAAAGATTCTTGGACTGGTTTCCAACAGTAGAATGTTTGGCGAATGCGCCTGAAGAAGGTTTGTTGAAGGCTTGGGAAGGTTTGGGCTATTATTCTCGAGTTCGTAATATGCAGGCTGCAGCCCAGCAGATTGTGACAGACTTTGATGGTCAATTTCCAAACACTTATGAAGGAATTTCCAGCTTGAAAGGAATTGGTCCCTACACTGCAGGCGCCATTTCTAGTATTGCTTTTAACTTGCCTGAGCCAGCTGTAGATGGTAATGTCATGCGAGTTTTGGCGCGTCTATTTGAAGTCAACCACGATATTGGGATTCCAAGTAATCGCAAAATTTTTCAGGCAATGATGGAAATCTTGATTGACCCAGAACGTCCGGGTGACTTTAATCAAGCTTTGATGGACTTAGGATCTGATATTGAGGCGCCTGTAAATCCCAGACCAGAAGAAAGCCCAGTTAAGGACTTTAGTGCGGCATATCAGAATGGCACCATGGATCGTTATCCAATCAAGGCTCCCAAGAAAAAGCCTGTTCCAATTTATCTTAAAGCCTTGGTGGTCAAAAATACTCAGGGACAATTTTTACTTGAAAAAAATGAAAGTGAAAAGCTCTTGGCAGGTTTTTGGCATTTCCCACTGGTAGAAGTAGATAACTTTTCACAAGAAGAGCAGTTTGACCTCTTTCACCAGGTTGCAGAAGAAAATGTGAACTTTGGTCCTAGTCCAGAAGAGAGTTTTCAGCAGGACTATGAGTTAGAAGTTGATTGGCTTGATGTTTATTTTGACACTGTCAAGCATGTCTTTAGTCATCGCAAGTGGCATGTTCAAATTGTAGCAGGCCAGGTGACTGACTTTCATAACTTTTCAGATAGGGAAGTTCGCTGGCTTTCACCAGAAGAGTTTAAGAATTACCCACTTGCCAAACCCCAACAAAAAATCTGGCAGGCTTATGCACAAGCCAACTTAGACAATAGCAAAGACTAGCTATTGTGTCTTCTTGTTATTTTTTTGATATAATAGTAGAGAAAAAGGTGAACAAATGAAAAAAATATTAATTGTAGATGATGAAAAACCAATCTCGGATATTATCAAGTTTAATATGACCAAGGAAGGTTACGAGGTTGTAACTGCTTTTAATGGTCGTGAAGCACTAGAACAATTTGAAGCAGAGCAACCGGATATTATTATTCTGGATTTGATGCTTCCAGAAATTGATGGTTTAGAAGTTGCTAAGACCATTCGCAAGACAAGTAGTGTGCCTATTATCATGCTTTCTGCTAAAGACAGTGAATTTGATAAGGTTATCGGTTTAGAGCTTGGAGCGGATGACTATGTAACCAAACCCTTCTCAAATCGTGAGTTGCAGGCGCGTGTTAAAGCTCTTCTTCGTCGTACGGACTTGGTTTCTGTAGATAATCAAGAGTCAGATGAAAAGAAAACCCAACCCTTGCAAATTGGGGACTTGGAGATTGTACCAGATGCTTATGTAGCTAAAAAATACGGTGAAGAACTAGACTTAACCCACCGTGAATTTGAGCTTTTGTATCACTTGGCTTCTCATATTGGTCAAGTGATTACCCGTGAACACTTGCTTGAAACGGTCTGGGGTTATGATTATTTCGGAGATGTTCGGACTGTTGACGTAACTATCAGACGTTTGCGTGAGAAGATTGAAGATACACCAAGTCGTCCAGAGTATATCCTAACACGTCGCGGTGTTGGTTATTATATGAGAAATAATGATTGAATTTATTAGAAAAAATATTCTTACTAGTGATTTTATCTTCATTTTAATTTTATTGGGTTTTATCTTGATTGTTACCTTGCTTTTGCTAGAAAATCGGCGAGATAATATTCGGTTGAAGCAAATTAATCAAAAGGTGAAAGACCTGATTGCAGGAGACTATTCTCAGGTATTGGATATGCAGGGAAGCTCTGAAATCACTAATATTACCAATAATCTCAATGATTTATCAGAAGTAATCCGTTTGACTCAAGAAAATCTGGAACAAGAGAGTAAACGATTACATAGTATCCTCTCTTATATGACGGACGGAGTCCTTGCGACCAATCGTCGTGGCAAGATTACCATGATTAATGACATGGCTAAGAAACAGTTAGGTGTTCAGAAAGAAGATGTTCTAAACAAAAGTATTCTAGAATTGCTTGAGATTGAAGATGAGTATGAACTTCGTGATTTGATTACCCAAGTTCCTGAGCTTATGATTGATTCTCAGGATGCCAATGGTGAATATCTGAGCCTTCGTGTACGTTTTGCCTTGGTTCGTCGAGAGTCTGGCTTTATCTCAGGTTTGGTTGCAGTTTTGCATGATACGACGGAGCAGGAGAAGGAAGAACGGGAACGGAGACTCTTTGTTTCCAACGTTAGTCATGAGTTGAGGACACCTCTGACCAGCGTAAAATCCTATCTTGAAGCCTTGGATGAGGGAGCCTTGTCAGAACCTGTCGCACCAGACTTTATCAAGGTATCTCTTGATGAAACTAACCGTATGATGCGAATGGTGACAGATCTTCTCCATCTTTCACGTATTGATAATGCAACCAGTCATCTAGATGTCGAACTGATTAACTTTACTGCCTTTATTACCTTTATCCTTAACCGTTTTGATAAGATGAGGGGATCAGATGAAGAGAAGAAATACGAATTGGTTAGAGATTATCCGATTACGTCTGTCTGGATTGAAATTGATACAGACAAAATGACGCAGGTGATTGATAATATTCTTAACAATGCCATTAAGTATTCACCAGATGGTGGGAAAATCACAGTGACCATGAAGACAACTGATGATCAGATGATTTTATCTATCTCAGACCAAGGTTTGGGTATTCCTAAGCAGGATTTACCACGAATCTTTGACCGTTTTTATCGTGTGGATCGTGCCAGAAGTCGTGCCCAAGGTGGTACAGGCCTAGGACTGTCTATTGCTAAAGAAATTATCAAACAACATAAGGGCTTTATTTGGGCCAAAAGTGAATACGGTAAGGGATCAACCTTCACTATTGTGCTCCCTTATGATAAGGATGCAGTGAAAGAAGAAGTATGGGAGGACGAAGTAGAAGACTAGAATGAGTGAAATAGGCTTTAAATACAGTATTTTAGCGTCGGGTTCCAGTGGAAATTCCTTTTATCTGGAAACCCCAAAAAAGAAACTTTTAGTGGATGCAGGCTTATCTGGTAAGAAAATCACCAGCCTACTTGCTGAAATAAATCGTAAACCAGAAGATTTGGATGCTATCTTGATTACGCATGAGCATTCAGACCATATCCATGGAGTGGGAGTTTTGGCTCGCAAGTATGGTATGGATTTGTATGCCAATGAAAAGACCTGGCAGGCTATGGAAAATAGTAAGTATCTTGGCAAGGTGGATTCTTCGCAAAAGCATATCTTTGAGATGGGTAAAACCAAAACCTTTGGAGATATAGACATCGAGAGTTTTGGTGTTAGCCATGATGCAGTCGCACCGCAGTTCTATCGCTTTATGAAGGATGATAAGAGTTTTGTCCTTTTGACAGATACAGGCTATGTTAGTGACCGTATGGCAGGGATTGTCGAAAATGCAGATGGTTATCTTATCGAGTCCAATCATGATGTAGAGATTTTGCGAGCTGGCTCTTACGCTTGGCGACTCAAACAACGAATCCTATCGGATCTGGGTCACCTTTCTAACGAGGACGGTGCTGAAGCTATGATTCGGACCCTAGGAAATCGCACTAAGAAAATCTACCTTGGGCATTTATCTAAGGAAAACAATATCAAGGAGCTGGCTCACATGACCATGGTCAACCAGCTAGCCCAAGCTGATTTAGGTGTAGGAGTAGACTTTAAGGTTTATGATACCTCACCAGATACCGCAACACCATTGACAGATATATAAAAAGAAGGCGAGTGCCTTCTTTTTAATATATTTTACAATCCTGCAAATTCTTTGATTTCTTGTGCTGACATTGAAGAGTCGCAACGGACATTGATTTGTCCATCTGAAATGTGAACAAAACCTGGTACAGTTGGGATACCATAGCGTGAGCGGAATGCTTGTAACTCATTGAGTTGGCTTGGTTCTTCACTATTGATGAAGTAGATGTGAGCTTTAGTTTCAGCTACGACACCTGCCAAGGTACCAGCAAATTTACGGCAGTAAGGGCAAGTTTTGCGACCGATAAAGAAGGTTGCAGTTTCTTTTTTATCAAGAGCTTCTTGCGCACGCGCAACTGTAGTGACTTCAAGGTCTTTGATGTTATCTAAAAATTGTTCCATGAGATTACCTCGCTTTCATTGATATGTCTAGTATGCCATAAAGTTTCTAAAATTGCTTAGATTTGATACGAAAAAAGATGAAATTGGTTGGTCTCATCTTTTATAGGGCTTTATTTTACAAAAGCATTGATTTCTGCTTCGATATTAGCAATCTTAGCTTGTGATTCTTCGTTAGTTTCACCTACAACTGCAATGTAGAACTTGATTTTTGGTTCTGTACCTGAAGGGCGAACAGCAATCCATGATCCATCAGCAAGTGTGTATTTCAACACATCACTTGGAGGAGTTGTCAAGTTTGTAACAGTACCGTCAGCAGCAGTAGCAGTTTGAGCTTTAAAGTCTTCTACGACAGTGATAGCTGTTGCGTTCCATTCTTTTGGAGCATTATTGCGGAATTTAGCCATAATCGCTTTGATTTGTTCTGCACCATCGACGCCAGAAAGGGTAACAGAGATAGTCTTTTCTGCGTAGTAGCCATATTCTTTATAGATTTCTTCGATACCGTCAGCAAGGGTCAAACCACGTGAACGGTAGTAGGCAGCAAGTTCAGCAACGACTAGAACGGCTTGGATAGCATCTTTATCACGTACGAATGGTTTAATCAAGTAACCGAAGCTTTCTTCAAATCCCATCATGTATGTGTGATTGTGTTTTTCTTCGAACTCTTGGATTTTTTCAGCGATAAATTTGAAACCTGTCAAAACATTGAACATAGTTGCGCCGTAGCTTTCAGCAATCTTCGTTACCAAGTCAGTTGATACGATAGATTTGCAAAGGGCTGCATTTTCAGGAAGAGTTCCAGCATTTTTATGGGCTTCCAAGATGTATTTAGCCATGATAGCACCGATTTGGTTACCTGATAGGTTAAGGTAGCTACCATCTTTTTGAAGAACTTCAACACCAACACGGTCAGCGTCAGGGTCAGTTGCCACAAGAACATCTGCACCAACTTGACGACCAAGTTCTTCAGCAAGAGCAAAGGCTGCTTGGCTTTCTGGGTTTGGAGATTTTACAGTTGAGAAGTCTGGGTCGGCAGTTGCTTGCGCTTCAACGACTTGAACAGAATCAAATCCTGCTTGGGCAAGGGCACGACGAGCCAACATTTCACCAGTACCATGTAGTGGTGTGTAGACAATCTTCATGTCTTTACCAAATTCTTCAATCAAGGCAGGGTTGATGTTAACGTCCTTGACTTCTTTAAGGTATTCTACATCGACAGCTTCGCCGATAACTTCAATCAAGCCAGAAGCTTTTTCAGCTTCTACATCAGCAACTTCAACTGCAAATGGATTTTCGATTGCACGGATATAAGTAGTCAAAGCGTCCGCGTCGTGTGGAGGCATTTGTCCACCGTCTTCACCGTAAACCTTGTAACCGTTAAATGGAGCAGGATTATGGCTAGCTGTGACCATGATACCTGCGAAACAGTTGAGATGACGAACTGCAAATGATAGTTCTGGAGTTGGACGAAGGCTTTCAAATACGTAAGATTTGATACCGTGTTTAGCAAGAACTGCCGCAGATTCAAAGGCAAACTCAGGTGAGAAGTGACGACTATCGTAGGCGATTGCTACACCACGTTCTTTTTCGTTTCCACCTTTAGACTCAATCAAACGAGCCAATCCTTCAGTAGCTTGACGAACAACGTAGATGTTGATGCGATTTGTACCAGCACCAATCAAGCCACGCATACCTGCAGTACCAAATTCAAGGTTTGTATAGAAGGCATCTTCCTTCGTTTTTTCATCCATATTTTCCAAATCTTGACGAAGGTAGTCAGGAAGCTCCGCAAAATCAACCCATTTCTGGCAATTTTCTTGGTAAGACATTGAAATTCTCCTTTTTGTAAATTGTTTTAACCGTTCACATTATAGCACTTTTTAGCGTTTTAGTAAAACGTTAGCATGAGAGTCACTACTTTAATAAATCATTTTCCTCACGATATCTATCAGATTTAGTTTTCTGGTTTTCTATTGTATAAGCATAGGAAATAGATTTTAAAAAACATTTAGTGATTAGTTAGGCATTTATAATTTGTTCAACCAATTTTAGAAAGAATTCTATAATTTTTAGATTTTTTTAAACATTCGGTTTTCTGTTTTGAATATTATTATACCTATGGTATAATATCAGTAATAATAAAAGGAGACATTCTATTATGAAAAAAATTCTTAAGCATTCTGCTTTATTGTTATCAGCTTTAGCACTTGTTGCTTGTGGAACTTCGAAAAAAGCCAGCGACAACGGTACTGCATCAAATTCTAACTTTGAAATATCTGTTAAAGATGGAATGTTTGTATTGCCTAAGGATGAAAATTCATCTTCAAACTATCTTGCACTTCAAGTAGAAATCAAAAACAATCGTGACAAACAGTTCAGTTTCACTAGCCGCGATATCACTCTTTACAATGAAAAAGATGAAAAAGTAGAACCAATTCAAATGTATGATAGTGACAGTAAAACTAAATTCATGGATTATGGGGATAGTATTTCTAAAGGAAAAAGTGTAGCTGGCTATGTTGTCTATGAAGTTGATAAAAATGCTAAATATGAGCTTCATTTTGCACCTAGCTTCTATGAAGATATCAAAGAAAAATCTAATAAGAATAATGACGTAGCTATCAAAGTTGATCCAAGTAAGTACGAAGATCATATTGATGAAGCTAAAGAAGTAATGAAAAAGTATGTTGATGCGGTCTACCTTGATGGGGAAAGCTCAGGTGGTGGGAAAAAACTAAGCACTACTGACAATAAGGCTAAAGTTGTTCCCCTTGCAGATGATAAAAAATCATCTGATGGTGGAGCTGAATTCACTAATGATGTTAAGGCTGATAGGGAAGAATTCATTAAGAAATTTACAGAATCATTCGGAAAAAGTTTTTATAACTACAAACCTTCAGATTCAGAACTCCGCACCTTTGCTGAAGGATATATCAAAGCTAATGCTAAACGAGCAAAGGTAGAATACAAAGTAAAAACTTATTTGCCTGACTATGCAGTTATCTATGTAAGACCAGAAACAATTGACTTGGATAACTTAAATGTTTATGAACTAAGCCGTAAATTCTACGAAGAAAATAAAGGAAAATATGGTAACTATTCAGAAGCTATGAAAGCTGGTGAGAAGTATATTCTAGAAAATGCTCCAAGCCAATTTGAGTCTACTCCTCTAGATACTAGTGATAGTATGAGAAAAGAGGGGTATGAAATTAAAATGAGTAAAAAAGATGGGAAATGGACCATTGACACTTCTTCTAAGAACTATGATTTAAACGATATGGCTCGCACATTCCGTGGAGGGGTTGGTTATTAATATTAAAAGTTCGAGTTTTAAACTTGAACTTTTTTATTGCATTTGTATAAAATAGAAAAAGATAGTAAAATAGGTTTATGATTATTTTACAAGCTAATAAAATTGAACGTTCTTTTGCAGGAGAGGTTCTTTTTGATAATATCAACCTGCAGGTTGATGAACGAGACAGGATTGCCCTTGTTGGGAAAAATGGAGCAGGTAAGTCTACTCTTTTGAAGATTTTGGTTGGAGAAGAGGAGCCAACTAGTGGAGAAATCAATAAGAAAAAAGATATTTCTCTGTCTTACCTAGCCCAAGATAGCCGTTTTGAGTCTGAAAATACCATCTACGATGAGATGCTTCATGTCTTTGATGACTTACGTCGGACAGAGCAACAACTTCGTCAGATGGAGTTGGAGATGGGTGAAAAGTCTGGTGAGGATTTGGATAAACTGATGTCAGATTATGACCGCTTATCTGAGAATTTTCGTCAAGCAGGTGGCTTTACCTATGAAGCTGATATTCGAGCGATTTTAAATGGATTCAAGTTTGACGAGTCTATGTGGCAGATGAAAATAGCTGAACTTTCAGGTGGTCAAAATACTCGTCTGGCTCTGGCCAAAATGCTTCTTGAAAAGCCAAATCTCTTGGTATTGGACGAGCCAACCAACCACTTGGATATTGAAACCATCGCCTGGCTAGAAAATTACTTGGTAAACTATAGCGGTGCCCTCATTATTGTCAGCCACGACCGTTATTTCTTGGACAAGGTTGCGACAATTACGCTAGATTTGACCAAGCATTCCTTGGATCGCTATGTGGGCAATTACACTCGTTTTGTCGAGTTGAAGGAGCAAAAGCTAGCTACTGAAGCAAAAAACTATGAAAAGCAACAAAAAGAAATTGCCGCTTTGGAAGACTTTGTCAACCGCAATCTAGTCCGAGCTTCAACGACCAAACGTGCCCAATCCCGTCGTAAACAACTAGAAAAAATGGACCGCTTAGACAAGCCAGAAGCTGGCAAGAAATCAGCCAACATGACCTTCCAGTCTGAAAAAACGTCGGGCAATGTTGTTTTGACTGTTGAAAATGCAGCTATTGGCTATGACGGGGAAGTCCTGTCACAACCGATTAACCTAGACCTTCGTAAGATGAATGCTGTCGCCATCGTTGGTCCCAATGGTATTGGCAAGTCAACCTTTATCAAATCAATCGTGGACCAGATTCCTTTTATCAAGGGTGAAAAGCGCTTTGGTGCCAATGTTGAGGTCGGTTACTATGACCAAACCCAAAGCAAGTTGACACCAAGTAATACTGTACTGGATGAACTCTGGAATGATTTTAAGCTGACGCCAGAAGTTGAAATTCGTAATCGTCTTGGTTCCTTCCTTTTCTCAGGAGATGATGTTAAAAAATCAGTCGGCATGTTGTCTGGGGGCGAGAAAGCTCGTTTGCTTTTGGCTAAATTGTCTATGGAAAACAACAACTTTTTGATTTTGGATGAGCCGACCAACCACTTGGATATTGATAGCAAGGAAGTGTTGGAAAATGCCCTGATTGACTTTGATGGAACTCTTCTATTTGTCAGCCATGACCGTTACTTTATCAATCGTGTGGCAACTCATGTTTTGGAATTGTCTGAGAATGGATCAATCCTCTACCTTGGAGACTACGACTACTATGTTGAGAAGAAAGCAGAAGTAGAAATGACTCAGGCTGAGGAAGCTTCAACTATCAACCAAGCAAAAGAAGCAAGTCCAGTCAATGACTACCAAGCCCAGAAAGAAAGTCAAAAAGAGGTTCGCAAACTCATGCGACAAATTGAAAATCTAGAAGCTGAAATCGAAGAGTTAGAAAATCAAAGCCAAGCCATTTCTGAACAAATGTTGGAAACAAACGATGCCGGCAAACTGATGGAATTGCAGGCTGAGTTGGACAAAATCAGCAACCGTCAGGAAGAAGCCATGCTTGAGTGGGAAGAATTATCAGAGCAGGTGTAAAGATGGAACATCTTGGAAAAGTATTTCGTGAATTTCGAACAAGTAGAAATTATTCTTTAAAGGAGGCGGCAGGGGAGTCCTGTTCAACCTCCCAGTTATCTCGATTTGAGCTTGGGGAGTCTGATATAGCAGTTTCACGTTTCTTTGAGATTTTGGATAACATTCATGTCACAATCGAAAATTTCATGGATAAGGCTAGGGATTTCCATTATCATGAACATGTTGCCATGATGGGACAAATTGTGCCCCTTTACTATTCAAATGATATTGCAGGTTTTCAAAAGCTTCAAAGAGAACAACTTGAAAAGGCTAAGAGTTCGACGAATCCCCTTTATTTTGAGCTGAACTGGATTTTGCTACAAGGTCTGATTTGTCAAAGAGATTCGAGTTATCATATGGAGCAGGATGATTTAGATAAGGTAGCAGATTATCTCTTTAAGACAGAAGAATGGACAATGTATGAGTTGATTCTTTTCGGGAACCTCTATAGTTTCTACGATGTGGACTATGTCACTCGGATTGGTAGAGAAGTTATGGAGAGGGAGGGATTTTATCAAGAAATTGGTCGCCATAGAAAACTGGTCTTGATTTTAGCCCTTAATTGTTACCAGCATTGTTTAGAGCATCTTTCTTTCGAAAATGCAAGCTATTTTGAGACTTATACAGAGAAGATTATTGGTAAAGGGATCAAACTGTATGAGCGTAATATTTTCCATTATCTAAAAGGCTTTTCCTTGTACCAAAAAGGACAGTGTAAAGAAGGCTGTAAGCAGATGCAAGAGGCCTTGCGTATTTTTGACCTACTAGGTCTTCCAGAGCAAGTAGCCTACTATCAAGAACACTACGAAAAATTTGTCAAAGATTAATTTTCCCAAATAAGGGAAAAAATAAAAAGCTCCTTTCAGTTTTGATACAATAGTTTCAAAATTTGAGAGGAGTTTTTATATGAATCGCTATGCAGTACAGTTGATTAGCCGTGGAGCTGTTAACAAGATAGGGAATATGCTCTATGATTATGGAAATAGTGTTTGGTTGGCTTCCATGGGAACTATCGGACAGACAGTTTTAGGAATGTATCAGATCTCTGAACTCGTCACATCTATTCTCGTAAATCCCTTTGGTGGAGTCATTTCAGACCGTTTTTCTCGTCGTAAGATTTTAATGGCGGCAGACCTTGTTTGTGGAATTCTTTGTCTGGCTATTTCTTTCATAAGGAATGATAGCTGGATGATTGGGGCTTTGATTTTTGCCAACATTGTTCAGGCTATTGCTTTTGCCTTTTCTAGACCTGCAAATAAGGCCATTATCACAGAATTGGTAGAGAAGGATGAACTGGTCCTCTACAATTCTCGTTTGGAGTTGGTCTTGCAGGTTGTCAGTGTGAGTTCCCCTGTACTCTCTTTTCTGGTTTTACAATTCGCAAGTCTCCATCTGACGCTCTTACTAGATGCTTTGACTTTTTTTATAGCATTTGTTCTAGTGGCCTTACTTCCAAAAGAAGAACCAATGGTTCAAGATAAGAAACCTTTTACTGGGAAAGATATTTTTGCGGATATCAAAGATGGCTTGCACTATATCTGGCATCAAAAAGAGATTTTCTTTCTTCTGTTAGTGGCTTCCAGCGTTAATTTCTTTTTTGCGGCTTTTGAGTTTTTGCTTCCTTTTTCAAATAAACTATATGGAGTAGAAGGAGCTTATGCGACTATCTTAACCATGGGTGCGATTGGCTCAATTATAGGAGCACTGATAGCAAATAAATTTAAATCAAGTATGAATACACTTTTGTTCTTATTGATTTTAACAGGAGTAGGAGTTTTCATGATGGGTTTGCCACTGCCCAATATTTTAGCCTTTTCTGGAAACCTGATTTGTGAATTGTTTATGACGATTTTTAATATTCACTTTTTTACTCGAGTACAAACCAAGGTTGAGAGCGAATTTCTTGGGAGAGTACTGAGTACAATTTTTACCTTAGCTATTCTATTTATGCCTATTGCAAAAGGATTTATGACAGTCTTGCCAAGTGTACATCTCTCTTCTTTCCTGATAATTGGAAGTGGTGTTATCATCTTGTCTTGTATATCGTTTATTTATGTTCGAACTCATTTTGAAAAATTGATATAAGGCTGCTTGAGTTTTAAAAATAATTCCAATCTAAGTGTTTTTTCTGCCCTTCTCCATTGTGAGGAGGGCTTAGTTTATGGTAAAATAGTTTTATGAATAAAAGAATGAATGAGTTAGTCGCCTTGCTCAATCGCTATGCGGCTGAGTATTATACCAGCGATAATCCGTCGGTTTCAGACAGTGAGTATGATCGACTTTACCGAGAGTTGGTTGAGTTAGAAACTGCCTATCCAGATCAAGTGTTAGCAGATAGTCCTACCCATCGTGTTGGTGGCAAGATTTTAGATGGTTTTGAAAAATACAGTCATCAGTATCCTCTTTATAGTTTGCAGGATGCTTTTTCACGTGAGGAGCTTGAAGCTTTTGACGCGCGTGTTCGTAAGGAAGTGGCTCATCCAACCTATATTTGTGAGCTGAAAATCGATGGCTTGTCTATCTCGCTGACGTATGAAAAGGGGATTTTGGTTGCTGGGGCAACACGTGGAGATGGTTCTATTGGTGAAAATATAACAGAAAATCTCAAACGTGTTAAGGACATTCCTTTGACCTTGCCAGAAGAACTAGATATCACGGTTCGTGGGGAATGTTATATGCCACGCGCTTCTTTTGACCAGGTTAACCAAGCTCGCCAAGAAAATGGAGAGCCTGAATTTGCTAATCCTCGTAATGCAGCGGCAGGAACACTGCGTCAGCTGGATACAGCAGTAGTTGCCAAGCGTAATCTTGCCACTTTCCTCTATCAAGAAGCCAGCCCTTCAACTCGTGATAGTCAAGAAAAGGTTTTGAAGCACCTAGAACAACTAGGTTTTGTGGTCAATCCTAAGCGAATCTTGGCTGAAAACATAGATGAAATCTGGGATTTTATTCAAGAAGTAGGACAGGAACGGGAAAATCTGCCTTATGATATTGATGGAGTTGTAATCAAGATCAATGACCTAGCAAGCCAAGAAGAACTCGGCTTTACTGTTAAGGCTCCAAAGTGGGCAGTGGCTTACAAGTTCCCAGCTGAAGAAAAAGAAGCACAACTCTTATCAGTTGATTGGACAGTTGGCCGTACGGGTGTTGTGACTCCAACTGCAAATCTGACTCCTGTTCAGCTTGCTGGGACAACTGTTAGCCGTGCGACTCTACACAATGTGGATTATATTGCTGAAAAAGATATCCGCAAAGACGATACGGTTATCGTCTATAAGGCTGGAGATATCATCCCTGCTGTTTTACGTGTGGTAGAGTCAAAACGGGTTTCTGAAGAAAAACTGGATATCCCTACAAACTGTCCAAGTTGTGACTCTGATTTGTTGCACTTTGAAGAGGAAGTGGCCCTTCGTTGTATCAATCCGCGTTGCCCTGCTCAAATCATGGAAGGTTTGATTCACTTTGCTTCTCGTGATGCTATGAATATTACAGGCCTTGGTCCATCTATTGTTGAGAAGCTCTTTGCTGCTAATTTAGTCAAGGATGTGGCGGATATTTATCGTTTGAAAGAAGAAGATTTCCTCCTTTTAGAGGGGGTTAAGGAAAAGTCTGCTTCTAAACTGTATCAAGCTATCCAAGCATCAAAGGAAAATTCTGCCGAGAAGCTCTTATTTGGTTTGGGAATTCGCCATGTCGGAAGCAAGGCCAGTCAGCTCTTACTTCAACATTTTCATTCAATCGAAAATCTGGCGCAGGCAGATCCAGAGGAAGTGGCTAGTATTGAAAGTCTGGGTGGTGTGATTGCCAAGAGTCTTCAGACATATTTTGCGACAGAAGGCTCTGAAATTCTCCTCAGAGAATTGAGAGAAGCTGGGGTCAATCTGGACTATAAAGGTCAGACAGTAGTTGCGGATGCAGCCTTGTCAGGTTTGACAGTGGTATTGACTGGAAAATTAGAACGTCTCAAACGCTCAGAAGCTAAAAGTAAACTCGAAAGCTTGGGAGCTAAAGTAACAGGTAGTGTTTCTAAAAAGACCGACCTCGTCGTTGCAGGTGTAGATGCTGGAAGTAAACTGCAAAAAGCAAAAGAACTTGGTATCGAAGTTCGAGATGAAGAATGGCTAGAAAGCTTGTAATAATCGTTTAAAATCAGAGTTTAGATAATATGACTATGTTTTTTAATCGGTACTAAATCGGTCAAGAATTTATTAGTGAAAATAGAAACAAATTTAGAAGTAAAAAGGAAAAATAAAAAATGTTTAATTACCCTATGCGCATTCATTACCATCGCAAGAATGGAGAATACGACACTTGTTCTTTTGTAAAAAGTCAGGATCAACGAATTGATTTGCTGACCTATAAAGAAGATTATTTTGGTGCCTTATTTAGTTTTGAACACCCAAGTTCTCATGCCTTAGAAAGCCTAAATTTTGTAGTTCACACAGGACAAACCAGTAAAGAATATGCTATCCGTTTTAATCACTATCCTCTTTTAACAGAGGTTTGGATTTTGGAAGGGGATGATAGAATTTATTATTCTGAAAATCCTGCTATTGCCAGTCCTTTCTATAAGAATCAAAATCCTTTTGCCTTTGACAAGGCCATTAATAGTGCTAGTTTTGACCACCATTGGGGTTACCAAGGTGAATTGGGGTGCCGTGTAGAGGATAATCAAGCTCATTTTGCTCTCTGGGCTCCAACAGCGACAGAAGTGCAGGTAGTTGTTTATGAATCTGCCGCTAACAATGCTCCTGTTTGGAAGACTTTTGAGATGGAAAGAGGCAATAGCTACTCTTATAACCATAAAGACAATACAATCGGTGTCTGGAGTTTGGATGTTGAGGAAGATTTGACTGGTAAGGCTTATCAGTATCAAGTCCAATTCCCTCATCATCAAAGTCTTACTCGCGACCCATACACTATCGCAACCAGTCCTGATGGCAAACGATCAGCTATCCTGAACCATGAAGAAAAGCAAGTTGAAAGCTTCGAGGTTAAACACGGTGCTGATGCTACTTGGCGTTTGACAAATCCATGTAAGGCAGTTATTTGTGAAATGCACATTCGTGATTTGACCAAATCACCGACCTCAGGTGTAGATGAACATCTTCGAGGAACTTTCTTAGGTGCTGCTCAGACTGGAACAGTTAACCAGTATGGTCAGTCAACTGCTTTTGATTACATCAAGAAGCTGGGCTACAATTATGTTCAATTGCAACCAATTGCAGACCGTCACAAAGAATATGATGCGGATGGGAATGTAACCTACAACTGGGGTTATGACCCACAAAACTATAATGCACCAGAAACGAGCCTTTCAACCAATCCAGATGATCCAGCTCAGGTTATTCGTGATTTGAAGACCATGGTTCAAGCTTACCACGATGCGGGTATTGGTGTTATTATGGATGTGGTCTATAACCATACCTTCTCAGTTGTTGATGCACCTTTCCAAACAACTGTCCCTGATTACTATTATCGTATGAATCCAGACGGTACCTTCCAGAATGGAACGGGTGTTGGAAATGAAACAGCCAGCGAACATGAAATGTTCCGCAAGTACATGATTGATTCCCTCCTATACTGGGTGCAGGAATACAATATTGATGGCTTCCGTTTTGATTTGATGGGGATTCATGATGTCAAGACCATGCAGATGATTCGTCAGAGCTTGGATGAAATCGACCCTAACATTATCCTCTATGGAGAAGGTTGGGATATGGGAACAGGTCTTGCACCTTATGATAAGGCCAAGAAAGACAATGCCTACCAGATGCCAAATATTGGTTTCTTTAATGACAATCAGCGTGATGCTGTCAAAGGTGGAGAAGTTTATGGTGCTATCAAGTCAGGTTTTGTTAGTGGTGCTGCGACAGAGCCAATTCTAGCCAAAGCAATTCTAGGCAGTCGTGAATTAGGTACTTATACACATCCAAACCAAGTGCTTAACTATGTAGAGGCCCATGACAATTACAATCTTCACGATTTGTTGGCAACCCTTCATCCAGATCAAAATTCCGAGCAAATCATGCGCAAGGTCGAAACTGCCACAGCCATGAATCTACTCATGCAGGGGATGGCCTTTATGGAAATCGGTCAAGAATTTGGTCGTACTAAACTGGTTGCGACTGGTGAAAATGGTGAGCTGACCCATGATGATAGAGAGCGTGCTATGAATAGCTATAATGCTCCTGACAGTGTGAACCAAGTGAACTGGGATTTGATTAATGAGCGTCAAGATAGTATTGAGTTTATCCGTCAGATGATTCGATTGAAGACAGAAAGCAGTGCCTTTTCTTACCCAACTTATGATGAGATTTACCATCATGTTTTTGTTCATTCAGCCAACGAACATAGTGGTTGGATTGTCTATGAGATTCAAGGGGAAGAACATTTACTGGTTGTATTTAATGCTAAAGGGCAAGACTTCCAGTTTGAAAATGCTGGAAATCTAGAACTATTGGTGACCAATAGCCATTTAAGTGATAAAGACATGGTTGGTGGCGTCAGTGCCAGCGTTTTTAAAGTTTTGTAGAATAGATTTACAATTTTATTTTTTGTATGATTATATCAGAATATTTTTAAAAAATTAAAGGCTTTTCTATGGGTAGTGATGTTTTTTTTGATTATTTTTTGAAGTCACTTAGGTTTCATCTTGGTGATAGGTGTAAGGATATTGGATTTATAGAGTTTGTTAAAGATGAAAATAATAGTTTTATTATTATAAAGGATTATATTTTAGAATCATTAGTGGTGTTGTCAAATATTTTGAGTAAGGAGAGGATTCTGTTTTCTTGTGGGATTATTAATAGTAAGGGGGGAGTTACTGGAGTAGAAGTATGTATGAATGTATTAGAGTTAGAAAGATTAAATAATTTGTATAAGATATAGTTTTGAAGAATATTAAAAAACATAATGGCAACTGTCTATGTAGGATGTGTGCAGTTTATAGTATCAGTGTTTCCTAACGAAGTAAAGTATAGTGCGTTATACTTTACTTGGAAGTGGTGCCGAAAATATGCTAAACTACTAAAAAAACAATAAAATCAGGAGATTCGTTTCCTGATTTATTTTTTTACTTAAAATTATATTTTTGTTAGCTAAATGACGAACTTTATGATAGTATTATAAAAAAACAATTCGTTTTCAAAGCGTTTCTGAAAATTTCTTGATTTACAAGTGAACACATCAGTGAATTTGTTGAAGACTTTCAAAAGATTTTTTTGCAAATTCCGTAATTTACTTGAATCTTCCCTAAAAAGGTAGTATAATAAATCTATAGAAAACGCTTACAGAAATAGGAGGGTGTATGGATAAGAAAAAAGCTTTAAAAACCTTTATGACAGGTGAAAATTTTCACCTCCAGCACTATCTGGGAGCTCATAGGGAAGAAAAAAATGGAGAGTATGGCTATACTTTTCGTGTGTGGGCGCCTAATGCTCAGGTTGTTCACTTGGTAGGGGATTTCACTAATTGGGTTGAAAATCAAATTCTGATGGAACGGAATGAATTTGGAGTCTGGAAAGTCTTTACCAGTCTTGCTCAAGAAGGCCAAATTTATAAGTACCATATCACACGTGCAAATGGTCATCAGCTGATGAAGATTGACCCTTTGGCTGTACGGTATGAGGCACGACCTGGGACTGGTGCTATTTTAACAGATATTCCAGAAAAGAAATGGAAGGATGGTCTCTGGCTAGCCCGTAGAAAACGCTTGAGCTTTGAAGAGCGTCCTGTCAATATTTACGAGGCTCATGCTGGCTCTTGGAAGAGAAATCCTGATGGCAGCCCCTATAGTTTTGCTCAATTGAAAGATGAACTTATTCCTTACTTGGTTGAGATGAACTATACTCACATTGAGTTTATGCCTTTGATGTCTCACCCACTCGGTTTGAGTTGGGGTTATCAGCTTATGGGTTACTTCGCTTTAGAGCATGCCTATGGTCGTCCTGAAGAGTTTCAAGATTTTGTTGAGGAATGTCACTTAAACAATATAGGCGTTATTGTAGACTGGGTACCTGGTCACTTTACTATCAATGATGATGCCTTGGCCTATTATGATGGAACACCGACTTTTGAATACCAAGACCATAATAAGGCTCATAACTATGGTTGGGGAGCACTCAATTTTGACCTTGGAAAGAATGAAGTCCAGTCTTTCTTGATTTCTAGTATTATGTTTTGGATTGACTTTTACCATCTAGATGGTATTCGTGTGGATGCAGTGAGCAACATGCTCTATCTTGACTACGACGATGCTCCATGGACGCCTAATAAAGATGGGGGCAATCTCAACTACGAGGGATATTATTTCTTAAAACGCTTGAATGATGTCATTAAACAAGCTCATCCAGATGTTATGATGATAGCTGAGGAAAGTTCATCAGCTACTCAGATTACTGACACCAAGGATTCAGATGGCCTTGGCTTCGACTACAAATGGAATATGGGTTGGATGAATGATATCCTCCGATTCTACGAAGAAGATCCGATTTATCGTAAATATGACTTTAACCTGGTGACTTTTAGCTTTATGTATGTCTTCAAGGAGAATTATCTCCTACCATTCTCGCACGATGAAGTGGTTCATGGCAAGAAGAGTATGATGCACAAGATGTGGGGAGATCGTTATAATCAATTCGCAGGCTTGCGTAATCTCTACACTTACCAAATTTGTCACCCTGGTAAGAAATTACTCTTCATGGGTAGTGAATATGGGCAATTCCTAGAATGGAAATCTGAAGAACAGTTGGAATGGTCTAATCTAGAAGATCCAATGAATGCTAAGATGAAGTATTTCACTTCTCAGCTAAACCAGTTTTATAAAGACCACCGCTGTCTGTGGGAAATTGATACCAGCTATGATGGTATTGAAATCATCGATGCGGATAATCGAGACCAGAGTGTTCTTTCCTTCATCCGTAAGGGTAAGAAGGATGATATGTTAGTCTGTATCTTTAATATGGCACCTGTTGAACGAAAAGATTTTACAATCGGACTTCCTGTTGCAGGGATTTACGAAGAAGTCTGGAATACTGAGTTAGAAGAGTGGGGAGGCGTTTGGAAAGAACACAATCAAACTGTGCAAACACAAGAAGGACTTTGGAAAGATTATGAGCAGACCTTGACCTTTACCCTACCGGCTATGGGAGCAAGTGTTTGGAAAATCAAACGTCGCTTGAAACCTACTAAAACCGTCACAAGTAAAAACCAAAAAGGAGTAGAAAATGAAGAATGAAATGTTAGCTTTGATTCTTGCTGGTGGGCAAGGAACTCGTCTCGGTAAACTCACTCAAAGCATTGCAAAACCAGCTGTGCAATTTGGTGGGCGCTACCGTATCATTGACTTTGCTCTTTCAAACTGTGCCAACTCAGGCATCAACAATGTTGGAGTCATTACACAGTACCAACCGCTTGCTCTCAACAATCATATCGGGAATGGTTCAAGCTGGGGACTAGATGGTATCAATTCTGGTGTCTCTATTCTTCAACCTTATTCTGCAAGTGAAGGAAATCGTTGGTTTGAGGGGACTAGCCACGCTATTTACCAAAATATCGACTATATCGACAGTGTCAACCCTGAGTATGTTTTGATTCTATCTGGGGACCACATCTATAAAATGGACTATGATGATATGCTCCAGTCACACAAGGATAATAATGCTAGTTTAACAGTCGCAGTTCTTGATGTTCCTCTTAAGGAAGCTAGCCGTTTTGGTATCATGAATACAGATGCAAACAATCGTATTGTTGAATTTGAAGAAAAACCAGCTCAACCTAAATCCACCAAAGCTTCTATGGGAATCTATATCTTTGATTGGCAACGTCTGCGCAATATGCTTGTTGCTGCTGAAAAGAGCAATGTCGATATGTCTGACTTTGGTAAAAATGTCATTCCAAATTACCTTGAGTCAGGTGAAAGTGTCTATGCTTATGAATTTAATGGTTACTGGAAAGATGTTGGTACGATTGAATCGCTTTGGGAAGCTAACATGGAATATATTTCACCAGAAAATGCCTTGGATAGCCGTAACCGTCAATGGAAGATTTACTCAAGAAACTTAATTTCACCACCAAACTTCCTTGGGGCAAATGCTCACGTGGAAGATTCCTTGGTTGTTGATGGCTGTTTCGTAGATGGAACTGTTAAACATTCTATCCTCTCAACAGGTGCGCAAGTTCGCGAAGGGGCAGAAGTAGTAGATTCAGTTATCATGAGTGGTGCAATTGTTGGTCAGGGAGCTAAAATCAAACGTGCCATTATTGGTGAAGGTGCAGTTATTTCTGATGGTGTCGAAATTGATGGAACAGAAGAAGTACAAGTTGTAGGATATGATGAAGTAGTGGGGGTAGCAACAGATGAAGATTGATAAATATTCTGCCATTTTAGGAAACACAGTTGGTTTTCATGATATGTCAACACTGACAGACCACCGTCCAGTAGCTAGTTTGCCATTTGGTGGTAAATATCGTTTGATCGACTTCCCGCTTTCAAGTCTTGCTAATGCTGGTGTCCGTAGTATTTTTGGTATTTTCCAACAAGACAATATCAGTTCAGTCTTTGACCATATCCGTTCTGGTCGTGAGTGGGGATTGTCAACTCTTCTTAGCCACTACTATCTAGGTATTTACAATACCCGTGTGGAAAGTAGTACAGTTGGAAAAGAATACTACCAACAGCTTCTTACTTATTTGAAACGTTCTGGCTCAAACCAAACAGTTTCCCTCAACTGTGATGTTCTGATTAATATTGATCTGAACCAAGTATTCCACCTACACAGTGCAAATAAGGGGCCTATCACTGTAGTTTATAAAAAACTACCTAAAAAAGATATTTCAGAAGTAAATGCAATCTTGGAAGTGGATGAAACAGACCATGTTCGTTCTCACAAACTCTTTGATAGTAAATCAACAGATGAAGTTTACAATATGTCTACAGATATCTTTGTCGTCGATACACCGTGGTTGATTGAACGCTTAGAAGAAGAAGCTAAGAAAGAACATCCAGAGAAATTGCGTTATGTTTTACGGGATTTGGCTGCAAAAGAAGGGGCTTTTGCCTATGAGTACACAGGTTATCTAGCAAATATTCATTCTGTAGAGTCTTATTACCAAGCTAATAAAGATATGCTTGAATCCCAAAAATTCTACTCTCTCTTTACTCCAAACCAAAAGATTTATACAAAGGTCAAAAACGAAGAACCGACCTACTATGCTAATACATCTAAGGTAAGTACATCTCAGTTTGCTTCAGGTAGTATTGTTGAAGGTCAAGTGGCTAATTCTGTTCTATCACGTAATATTCATGTGCATAAGGATAGCTTGGTTAAAGATAGCATCTTATTCCCTCGTGTTGTTATTGGAGAAGGTGCTCAGGTAGAATATGCTATCTTGGACAAGGGTGTTGAAGTTGCGGATGGAGTTGTGATCCGTGGAACTGCAGAACATCCAGTCGTCGTTAAGAAAGGTGCTAAAGTAACAGAGGATATTCATTCATGAAAATTTTATTTGTAGCAGCTGAGGGTGCACCCTTTTCAAAAACAGGTGGTTTGGGAGACGTCATTGGCGCTCTTCCTAAATCACTGGTAAAAGCGGGACATGAAGTTGCAGTAATTTTACCCTACTATGACATGGTAGAGGCTAAATTTGGAAATCAGATTGAAGATGTTCTTCATTTTGAGGTGAGTGTTGGTTGGCGCAGACAGTACTGTGGAATTAAGAAAACAGTCTTAAACGGTGTGACTTTCTACTTTATTGACAATCAATATTATTTCTTCCGTGGTCATGTTTACGGTGATTTTGATGACGGAGAACGCTTTGCTTTCTTCCAACTGGCTGCCATTGAGGCTATGGAAAGAATTGACTTTATTCCTGACCTTCTCCATGTTCATGACTACCATACAGCTATGATTCCTTTCTTGTTAAAGGAAAAATACCGTTGGATTCAAGCCTATCAAGGAATAAAAACTGTTTTAACAATTCATAATTTGGAATTCCAAGGACAATTTTCAGAAGGAATGTTGGGTGATTTGTTTGGAGTTGGCTTTGAACGATACGCTGATGGAACCCTTCGATGGAACAACTGTCTGAACTGGATGAAGGCAGGTATTCTTTATGCAGACCGTGTGTCAACTGTTTCACCTAGTTATGCTCATGAAATTATGACCAGTCAATTCGGATGTAACTTGGATCAAATTCTTCGAATGGAGTCTGGTAAGGTATCTGGGATCGTGAATGGGATTGATGCTGACCTTTATAATCCTCAGACGGATGCCCTATTAGACTATCATTTTAATCAGGAAGATTTGTCTGGTAAAGCCCAGAATAAGGCAAAATTGCAAGAGAGAGTAGGCTTGCCAGTTAGAGCTGATGTTCCACTGGTGGGAATTGTTTCTCGTTTGACACGTCAAAAAGGTTTTGATGTAGTGGTGGAAAGTCTGCACCATATCTTGCAAAATGATGTTCAGATTGTTCTTTTGGGAACTGGAGACCCAGCATTTGAAGGAGCTTTCTCATGGTTTGCTCAGATTTACCCAGACAAGCTATCAGCAAATATCACTTTTGATGTCAAACTTGCTCAAGAAATCTACGCTGCTTGCGACCTCTTCCTCATGCCGAGTCGTTTTGAACCGTGTGGCTTGTCTCAAATGATGGCTATGCGTTACGGAACCTTGCCATTGGTCCATGAAGTTGGAGGCTTGCGAGATACAGTTCGCGCTTTCAATCCAATCGAAGGAAGCGGTACTGGCTTTAGCTTTGACAATCTATCTCCTTATTGGTTAAATTGGACTTTCCAAACAGCTTTGGACTTGTATAGAAACCATCCTGATGTTTGGAGAAATCTACAAAAACAAGCTATGGAGTGTGATTTCTCATGGGATACAGCCTGCAGGTCATACCTTGACTTGTACCATAGTTTAGTTAATTAATAGATAAAATCGTATGATGACTTCATACGATTTTTGGGCTGTTTAGAGAGGAGAACTGATGTCTCAAGTAAAAGGCTTGTGTGTTATGGATGTTGATGGAACCTTAATCCTAGAAGAAGTGATTGATCTTTTGGGAAGAGAGGCAGGTCGTGAGGAGGAAATTTCGCTGATTACAAGTCGGGCAATGCGAGGAGAGTTAGACTTTGAAAGCAGTTTAAGAAAAAGAGTGTCCTTGCTGGAAGGTCTTCCTGTTTCAGTCTTTGAGAAAGTTTTTAACTCTATTCATTTAACGTCAAACGCCCAGGAATTCATTTCCATTCTCCAAAAGAATGGCATCCTAGTAGGTCTGGTGTCCGGTGGATTTAGTCCAATAGTTGAGAGATTAGCTAAATCCCTTGGCATTACCTATTTCTCTGCCAACCAACTTGAAGTTAAAGACGGTCTTCTAACAGGAAAATTAGTTGGAGCAATTATAAGCCCTGAACTCAAACAAGCAACTCTGGAAGAATGGAGAAAGGAACTCAAACTTCCTAGAGAAAGAACAGTTGCAATCGGTGATGGGGCAAATGATCTATTAATGTTGAAATCAGCAGGACTGGGAATTACTTTTTGTGCCAAAGAAGTGCTGAAAAAAGAAATACCACATCATGTTGACAAGAGGGATTTTTTAGAAGTTCTTCCTTTGATTGACTTTTTAGAATGAGGGAAAATATGAAGATTGTAATTGCACCAGATTCGTTTAAAGAAAGCTTAAGCGCACAGAAAGTTGCTGAAGCTATAAAAAGAGGTTTTCAAGAATCGCTTGCAGATGTAGACTGTCTCCTCTGCCCTGTTGGTGATGGGGGAGAAGGTACTGTAGATGCTATCCGACATTCTCTTGACCTAGAAGAAAAATGGATCCAAGTGACAGGAACTTTTGGACAAAAAGAAGCCATGCGCTATTTTCAAAAGGAGCAACTAGCCCTATTCGAAGTAGCTGACTTGGTTGGCCTTGGAAAGATTCCGTTAGAGGAACGAAATCCACTTCAAATCCAAACTTGTGGTATTGGAGAGTTGATTCGTCACCTCATCGATCAAGGGATTAAAGATATCTATATTGGTGTTGGTGGTACGGCCAGTAATGATGGAGGTATTGGGATTGCTGCTGGTTTAGGGTATCAATTTTATGATAGGGATGGAAATGCCTTGCCTGCTTGCGGCCAATCCTTACTAAACTTATCTTCTGTTTCAACAGAAAATTGCTATGAAATTCCTGAAGATGTTCACATTAGTATTCTAGCAGATGTCGTGAGTCCCTTATGTGGACACCAAGGTGCGACCTACACGTTTGGCAAGCAAAAAGGCCTAGATCCTACTATGTTTGAGACAGTAGATCAGGCTATCCAAGATTTTTATGAAAAAGTCTCCCCTGTAACATTGGAAATTAAAGGAGCAGGAGCTGGTGGAGGCATTGCTGGTGGTTTGTGTGCCTTTGCTAAGGCAAGTATCGTATCTGGAATTGACACCTGCCTAGACTTGATTGACTTTGATAAGAAAGTTTCACATGCTGACTTGGTTGTTGTAGGAGAAGGAAGGCTAGATAGTCAAAGCTTATCAGGGAAAACGCCTATAGGTGTTGCAAAAAGAACCCCTGTCGGAGTTCCTGTCATTGCTATTTGTGGTAGTATTGCTGAGGATTTACCTTCCCTACCATTTAAGAATATCCAAGCGGCTTTTTCAATTTTGGAAAAAAGTGAACCTCTAGAAGATAGTTTGAAAAATGCCAGTCTCTATTTGGAGCACACGGCTGCCAATATAGGGTATTTATTAAATATGCACAAGATTTAGCCAAACCATTTCTTCCAGATGGATGTTTTGGCTGGTTCTTCCTTTTTATCTTCCCAAAGTTTTGCAAAAGCAAGTCGAAGATCTTTTTCTTCTACTTGAACTGGTGCATTGCTATGAATAATCAGGCCAAAAGGAGAAGAAGTATGCTCTTCAGATACAATGGTAGCTTGACTATCAGTTTCTTTAGCTTCTTTTAAGTAGAAAACTTGCTTGTCAAATTCGATATTTGGTGAAATCTTCACAAATAGTGGCTCTGCTTTTTCCTGAAGGTTTTCTAAAATAGATAAAAAACCTTTTTCTAACTGAGGGCTATTTGCAGTATCAATATCTGCATATCCAAGAACTCTTTCCTCAAAAGTGCCAAGATAGCGTCTTTGCTCATCTGGATTTAATTTTGCTCCACCATGAGCTTTTTCAAGTAATTGTTTTGATAAATCTGTCATGAAAACAGTATATCATAAAAGTTAGAATAAAACAGACAAAAGAAAGCGATTACTTTATAAAGTTAAGGAAAATTTGCACAAAGATAACGTTTTTTCTTGAAAAAGGAGGGGTTTTAAGGTATTATAGAGGTGTAAAAAATTTAACTCATAAGGAGAGTAAAAAATGTCAATTATTACTGATGTTTACGCTCGCGAAGTCCTAGACTCACGCGGTAACCCAACACTTGAAGTAGAAGTTTACACTGAATCAGGTGCTTTCGGACGTGGTATGGTTCCATCAGGAGCTTCTACTGGTGAACACGAAGCAGTTGAACTTCGCGACGGTGACAAATCTCGTTACGGTGGTCTTGGTACACAAAAAGCTGTTGACAACGTAAACAACATCATTGCTGAAGCTATCATCGGCTACGATGTACGTGACCAACAAGCTATCGACCGTGCTATGATCGCACTTGACGGTACTCCTAACAAAGGTAAATTGGGTGCAAACGCAATCCTTGGTGTGTCTATCGCTGTAGCTCGTGCTGCTGCTGACTACCTTGAAATCCCACTTTACAGCTACCTTGGTGGATTCAACACTAAAGTTCTTCCAACTCCAATGATGAACATCATCAACGGTGGTTCTCACTCTGATGCTCCAATCGCTTTCCAAGAGTTCATGATCTTGCCAGTTGGTGCGCCAACATTTAAAGAAGCTCTTCGTTACGGTGCTGAAATCTTCCACGCTCTTAAGAAAATCCTTAAATCACGTGGTTTGGAAACTGCCGTAGGTGACGAAGGTGGATTCGCTCCTCGTTTCGAAGGAACTGAAGACGGTGTTGAAACTATCCTTGCTGCGATTGAAGCTGCTGGATATGTTCCAGGTAAAGACGTATTTATCGGATTTGACTGTGCTTCATCAGAATTCTACGATAAAGAACGTAAAGTTTATGACTACACTAAATTTGAAGGTGAAGGCGCTGCTGTTCGTACATCTGCAGAACAAATCGACTACCTTGAAGAATTGGTAAACAAATACCCAATCATCACTATCGAAGATGGTATGGATGAAAACGACTGGGATGGATGGAAAGCTCTTACTGAACGTCTTGGTAAGAAAGTTCAATTGGTTGGTGACGACTTCTTCGTAACAAACACTGACTACCTTGCACGTGGTATCCAAGAAGGTGCTGCTAACTCAATCCTTATCAAAGTAAACCAAATCGGTACTCTTACTGAAACTTTTGAAGCTATCGAAATGGCTAAAGAAGCTGGTTACACTGCCGTTGTATCACACCGTTCAGGTGAAACTGAAGATTCAACAATCGCTGACATCGCAGTTGCAACTAACGCAGGACAAATCAAGACTGGTTCACTTTCACGTACAGACCGTATCGCTAAATACAACCAATTGCTTCGCATCGAAGACCAACTTGGTGAAGTAGCTGAATATCGTGGATTGAAATCATTCTACAACCTTAAAAAATAAAATAGTTCAGTGAACTATTTTATCCCGAACCTTGAAATTCAAAAGTTCGGCCGTTGATTTAACAACGTTTTAAGCCCCTCGGATTTTATCCGACGGGCTTTTTTCTATTCAGGGGGCAAAAAAAGGGCAGTGTTTATGGTATAATAGACAAAAATACGTGAATTAGAAAGAAATTATGTCTAAAGAAATTGATATTGAGTACTACCACCAGCTAGCCTTACAAAAGCAGAAGGAGCACCGTAAAATTTTAGCCAATTTAAAGAAAAAGCCACCTAAAAATCTAGATAAGATAGCTCAGCAGATTCACGAGGAAGTCTTTGCGGAGATTGATTGTACGGCCTGTGCTAACTGTTGTAAGACATTGGGGCCTGATTTTAAAGAAGCGGATATTACACGAATCGCCAAGTATTTTAAGATGAAATTACCAGCTTTTGAAGCGGAGTTTCTGCAGGTAGATGAAGATGGTGATAAGGTTTTTAAATCCATGCCTTGTCCCTTTTTAGGAGGAGATAATCTCTGTTCCATCTATGACGTTCGTCCAAAGGCCTGTCGTGAATTTCCTCATACAGACAGGAAAAAGATCCATCAAATCAACCATTTGACGATTAAGAATACTTTGACCTGTCCGGCAGCCTACCTCTTTGTTGAGAAATTAAAGGATAAGTTATAGAGATTTAAAGGATAAAAAATTTCTAATAATAACTAGAGATATGAAGGGAGAACTCTGTGCCTAGACCGAAAACAAAAGAGGAGCTAGTGCTAGCCTCTAAGGAAAACTATGAAAAGCTTAATCGTTTCATTTCCCAACTAAGTGAAGAAGAGCTACAGACTCCATTTGATTTTTTTAGAGACCCAAAGAAAAAAGAAGCTCACTGGAAAAGGGATAAGAATCTACGCGATGTCTTGATTCATCTTTATGAATGGCATCAGTTACTTTTGACTTGGGTTCATTCTAATCAAGAAGGTCTCGAAAGACTTTTTCTCCCTGAACCTTATAATTGGAAAACTTATGGGGAAATGAATGTCGCTTTTTGGAAGAAGCACCAGAAAACGTCTTTAGAAGAAGCGACTAGACTCATACAACAATCACATAGAGAGGTTTTAGAGTTGATAGAAGTTTTTAGCAATGACGAACTCTTTACCAAAGGTGTCTATAAGTGGACGGGAGGGACAAGTCTAGGTTCCTACTTTGTTAGTAGCACGTCAAGCCACTATGATTGGGCTATCAAAAAACTTAAAGCACATCAGAAGAATTGTAAGCGTCGCTAGTTAAAGTGGGTATGGATTTTAGAAAAGGTTCTTCTAAGCTTCGAATAGCTTAGTTATCTTCATTTTTGAGTTCTTCTAGCTTTAGAATCCTTCAAAAAATAAAATCTAAGACAATCAATCTCTTAGAATAGTGCGAAAACATTTAGTTTATAGGAATTCTAAACCTAGAATTGCATAGATATTTATGAAGTTAGAGTATTCGATAGTTAGGATTGTTCTATTCTGAACGATTTGAGCTGTCAATTGTATAGGATAGTGTTATTCTATGTTAGATTCTAGTAAAAATGATTGGATAAATAATATTAAAGAAAAATCAAAATCATAATTTTGTTTAATATGGTATAATATTTCTAATAATTTAAACATAATGAGGTAGTAATTTATGGATGAAGTTTTATTTTTTGGAGAAGATGACTTCGATATTCTTGATATTGATGGTTATGAACTAAAACCCTCATCGTTTTTTAATAAGTTACCAGAAATAGCCAAACCTTTAGTCAAAAATGCAAATAAAATCTTATCTGAAGTAGAAAAAATGTTATATTCTGCTCCAGCCTTTATCAATGTTGTCCAATCTAGTATACCTGAAGAGGTTTTTCAGGCAATTCTTTCTCCAGAACAACAGGAACAAATTGCTCAAGGAGTGTTAAAATTAATGACCAAGAAAGATGGCTCTCTCTTGGCGGTATTAGTAGATACTAATACTAATAAAATCATTGGAAATGTACCATTGAAATCTGTTAAATTGACACCAGAATTAAATAAAGCGTTAGCTGATTATTCGTCACAAATTCAAATGGCTCAGATTGCAGAGGAGATTCAAAATGTACAATATGCTATTGAGGACGTCAGAAAAGGACAGGAGTCAGATAGACTTGCAATAGCCTATAGTTGTCAACAGAAACTCTTGCAAGCTAGAGAGATATCAGATCCAAACATTAGAACAATGATGTTACTACAAGTTATTTCAGATGCAGAAGATAGTAGAAATCTCTTAATGCTTAGTCAAAAATCAAATGTAAATTTTATCAAAGAGCAACCAGATTCTACTTGGGGTAAGTTATTAAAAGGGGATAAACCAGATAAAATTGAAGCTCGTATGAATGAGATTAGAGATGGATTAGCAGCTGTAAATATCGTTTCACTATCAGCAGCAATAGCCTATAATGAGTTGGGCGAGAAAAAAGCTGCTCAAAAAAGTTTGGATTACTTTGGGAAATTTATTAACGAAACTTATCTCAGTTCTCGAGAATTAGTAGAGAGACTTGATTTACTTGATCCTTCGCCTACAAATTACTGGACAAAAGAATTGCCAAAAATTGAAACTTCTATAATGAAATTACCAAATAAACCAGATTCTATTGAGACAGAGGTGCTAGAATGAAAGAAATAAAAAAATGCAAGACATGTAGTAGGGATTTACCATCAAGTTATAAGCACAATAAGTGCGAATCGTGTAGAAACAAAAAAATAGATGAAGCAAAAAAGATACTTAAAGTTGTTGGACAAGTTGGAAGTGTGGTTACTCCAGTTGTAGTTGGTATGTTGATGAATAAAACTAAGAAAAAGAAGAAATAAACTAATCTATTAAGTACCTAGAAAGGAAAATCTCAAATTGTCCTACAAATTTCTACTCTTCGACCTTGATCACACCTTGCTTGATTTTGATGCTGCTGAGGATGTGGCTTTGACGCAACTTCTAAGAGAAGAAGGAGTTGCGGACATTCAGGCTTATAAAGACTACTATGTTCCTATGAACAAGGCTCTCTGGAAGGACTTGGAGCAAAAGAAAATCAGTAAACAAGAACTGGTTAACACGCGCTTTTCTCGTTTATTTGCTCATTTCGGACTAGATAAAGACGGTACGTTACTTTCCCAGCGTTACCAGTTTTACCTAGCCCAACAGGGACAAACTCTTTCAGGTGCTCATGAACTCTTGGACAGCCTTATCGAGCGAGATTATGAACTATATGCTGCGACTAATGGGATTACTGCCATTCAGACGGGACGTTTGGCTCAGTCAGGTCTGGCACCTTATTTCAATCAAGTTTTTATCTCTGATCAGCTGCAAACCCAAAAGCCTGATGCACTTTTTTATGAAAAGATTGGCCAGCAAATTGCTGGATTTAGCAAAGCAAAGGCGCTGATGATTGGAGATTCTCTAACCGCCGATATCCAAGGTGGCAATAATGCTGGGATTGACACTATCTGGTACAATCCTCATCACCTCGAAAATCACACACAAGCCCAGCCGACCTACGAAGTCCATTCTTACCAAGACTTGCTGGATTATTTAGATAAACTGTAAAAAGTGGTTTAGATAGCCACTTTTTGCTATAATAGAGGCAGTAAAAACGAAGGAGTCGGCTATGGAACACTCGTCTTGGCATGCTTTGATTAAGGAGCAATTACCTGAGGGTTATTTTGCGAAAATCAATCAGTTTATGGAGCAGGTCTATGCTCAGGGAACTGTTTATCCACCTAAGGAAAAGGTTTTTCAGGCTCTCTTGACAACACCGCTTGAAGAAGTTAAGGTGGTGATTCTAGGGCAAGACCCCTATCACGGGCCAGGTCAAGCGCAGGGCTTGAGTTTTTCTGTTCCTGACTCTATCCCAGCTCCGCCATCCTTGCAAAATATCTTGAAAGAATTGTCAGATGACATTGGGGTTAAGAAATCCCATGATTTGACGGCTTGGGCTGAGCAAGGAGTCTTGCTTCTTAATGCTTGTTTGACGGTTCCTGCTGGTCAGGCCAATGGTCATGCTGGGCAGATATGGGAGCCATTTACAGATGCTGTGATTCAGGTGGTCAATCATCTAGATAGACCAGTGGTCTTTGTACTTTGGGGAGCTTATGCACGTAAGAAGAAGGCCTTGGTTACCAATCCTCACCACTTGATTATCGAATCAGCCCATCCTAGTCCTTTATCGGTTTACAGAGGATTTTGGGGTTCCAAGCCTTTTTCCAAGGCAAATGCATTCTTAAAAGAAACAGGACAAGAGCCAATCGATTGGCTTAGATAAGGAGAAAATATGCCTCAGTTAGCGACGATTTGCTACATTGATAACGGGAAAGAACTGCTCATGCTCCACCGTAATAAGAAACCCAATGATGTCCATGAAGGCAAATGGATTGGTGTGGGTGGTAAGCTAGAGCGAGGAGAGACACCTCAGGAATGCGCGGCTCGTGAAATCCTTGAAGAAACAGGGCTCAAAGCCAAGCCAGTTCTAAAAGGTGTTATCACTTTTCCTGAATTTACACCAGATTTAGACTGGTACACCTATGTTTTTAAGGTGACAGAGTTCGAGGGTGACTTGATTGACTGTAACGAGGGAACGCTTGAATGGGTTCCTTATGATGAAGTTTTGAGCAAGCCAACTTGGGAAGGTGACCACACCTTTGTTGAATGGCTTTTAGAGGATAAACCCTTCTTTTCAGCCAAGTTTGTTTATGATGGGGATAAATTGTTGGATACCCAAGTTGATTTCTATGAATAAAGGAGAAAGCAGATGCTACTTATCAAAAATGGTCGTGTAATGGATCCCAAGTCTGGTTTGGATCAAGTGTGTGATGTTTTAGTCCAAGATGGGAAAATTGTCAAAATTGCTCCGGAAATCAAGGAAGAAGGAGCAAAGGTGCTTGATGCTACTGGTCTAGTCGTTGCTCCTGGCTTGGTCGATATCCATGTTCATTTCCGTGAACCTGGTCAGACCCACAAGGAAGATATCCATACGGGTGCCCTAGCAGCCGCTGCAGGTGGTTTTACAACGGTTGTTATGATGGCTAATACCAGTCCAACTATTTCAGATGTGGAGACTTTACAAGAAGTTCTCCAGTCAGCTGCCAAGGAAAAAATCAACGTCAAAACGGTTGCGACCATTACTAAAAACTTTAATGGGCAAGATTTGACAGACTTTAAGGCGCTTTTAGAAGCTGGTGCGGTTGGTTTTTCTGATGACGGTATTCCTCTTGAAAGTAGTAAAGTTGTTAAGAAAGCCATGGAAGAAGCCAAAAAACTCAATACCTTTATCAGCCTTCATGAGGAAGATCCAGGGTTGAATGGAATTCTTGGATTTAATGAAAACATTGCTAAAGAACATTTCCATATCTGCGGTGCGACTGGGATGGCTGAGTATGCTATGATGGCGCGTGATGTTATGATTGCCTATGCAACCAAGGCTCATGTTCATATCCAGCATTTGTCTAAGGAAGAAAGTGTCAAGGTAGTGGAGTTTGCTCAAGGATTGGGGGCTCAAGTCACAGCAGAAGTAGCGCCACAGCATTTTTCTAAGACAGAAGCGCTTCTTTTGACACAAGGTAGCAATGCCAAGATGAATCCGCCACTTCGTTTGGAATCAGACCGTCGTGCCGTTATCGAAGGTCTCAAATCAGGTGTTATTACAGTTATCGCGACAGACCACGCGCCTCACCATGCGGATGAAAAAAATGTCGAGGACATTACCAAAGCACCATCTGGTATGACTGGTTTAGAAACCTCTCTGTCTCTCGGTTTGACTTATTTGGTGGAAGCTGGGGAATTGAGCTTGATGGAATTGCTAGAAAAAATGACCTACAACCCAGCCAAACTTTACAACTTTGAAGCAGGTTACTTGGCTGAGAATGGTCCAGCGGATATCACTATCTTTGACGCTAAGGTTGACCGCCTTGTGAACTCCCATTTTGCTTCGAAAGCAGCTAATTCACCATTCATCGGTGAAACCTTAAAAGGGCAGGTTAAATATACCATCTGTAAAGGACAAATCGTCTATCAAAACTAGGTGGGAGTCTGCTCTGTAAATTAGAAGAATAGAGAGCCTATATGTACCAAACCCATCATTTTAAAGACAAGTTTATCTTATTTTTAAAGATATTTTTCCCTATCTTGATTTATCAGTTTGCCAATTATTCTGCCTCCTTTGTAGATACGACTATGACAGGTCAATACAATACCATGGATTTGGCTGGTGTATCTATGGCAACCAGTATCTGGAATCCTTTCTTTACCTTCCTGACAGGGATTGTGTCAGCTTTAGTACCCATTATTGGTCACCATCTTGGTCGAGGCAAAAAGGAAGAAGTTGCATCTGATTTTTACCAGTTTATCTATCTGGCCTTGGGTCTATCTGTGCTCTTGCTGGGGATGGTACTTTTCTTGGCACCACCAATCTTGAATCATATTGGCTTAGAAGTATCAGTAGCAGCAGTAGCGGTTCGCTATCTTTGGTTTCTATCTATCGGAATTATCCCCTTGTTGCTCTTTAGTGTCATTCGTTCCTTGCTGGATTCTCTAGGGTTGACCAAACTGTCCATGTATCTCATGCTTTTGTTACTTCCTCTCAATAGTGGATTTAACTATCTTTTGATTTACGGGGCCTTTGGTGTTCCAGAACTGGGAGGTGCTGGCTCTGGATTAGGAACTTCTTTGGCTTATTGGGTCTTGCTGGGGATTTCTGTTCTGGTTTTATTTAAGCAGGAGAAACTCAAAGCCTTACATCTTGAGAAACGCATTCCACTTAATATGGATAAAATCAAGGAAGGGGTTCGCTTAGGTCTGCCCATTGGAGGAACTGTCTTTGCGGAAGTGGCTATCTTTTCCGTGGTTGGCTTGATTATGGCTAAGTTCTCGTCCTTGATTATTGCTAGTCACCAGTCAGCTATGAACTTTTCAAGTCTCATGTACGCCTTTCCTATGAGTATCTCATCGGCTATGGCCATTGTCGTGTCTTATGAAGTGGGAGCTAAGCGATTTGATGATGCGAAAACCTATATTGGTTTAGGAAGATGGACTGCCCTCATTTTTGCGGCCTTCACCTTAACTTTCCTTTACATTTTTAGAGGAAATGTGGCCAGTCTTTATGGTAACGACCCAGAATTTATCAATTTGACAGCGCGCTTTTTGACTTACAGTCTTTTCTTCCAGTTAGCAGATACATTTGCGGCACCGCTCCAGGGAATTTTACGGGGTTATAAGGATACAGTGATTCCTTTTTACCTTGGTTTGGTTGGTTATTGGGGTGTAGCAATCCCAGTGGCTATGGTATTTGATTCCCTAACAGATTTTGGAGCTTATTCTTACTGGATTGGTTTGATTATTAGTCTGATTGTGAGTGGGGCGCTCTACCGTTGGCGTTTAACTGTAATTATGAAAAGATTTGAATCTTTAGCAAAATCTAAACGATAAAAAGTTTGTGAAAAAATATTCTTGATAAGAAAATACCTTGTTTTCATGGGGTTTTCTTTTTTATTTTGTGAAATTTTCTTTAGAAAAACTTTGACAGTATTTACCAAAAACGGTAAAATAGTAAGGTAAGAAGAAAGTTAGAAAGGCAAGAAGATGTCAACTTTAGATAAAAATCTTTTGCTCGAAATGTTCCGTAAGATGGAAGAAATCCGTCGTATGGATTTAAAAATTGCGCAATTAGTAAAGAAAGGGAAAGTGCCAGGAATGACGCACTTTTCTGTTGGAGAAGAGGCAGCTAACGTGGGTGCTATGTTGGCTCTCAATCCAGATGATTTGATCACATCAAACCACCGTGGTCACGGACAAGCTATTACCAAAGGAATTGACCTCAACGGAATGATGGCTGAAATCCTTGGAAAATACACTGGAACCTGTAAAGGTAAAGGTGGTTCTATGCATATTGCTGACCTTGATGCTGGTAACCTTGGTGCCAATGGTATCGTAGGTGGTGGTATGGGGATTGCTGTCGGTGCAGCTCTTAGTCAGCAAATGCAAAATACCGGAAAAATCGTTGTCTGCTTCTTTGGAGATGGTGCGACCAACGAAGGTGTTTTCCACGAAGCAGTAAATATGGCTTCTATCTGGAACCTGCCAGTCATTTTCTACTGCATTAACAACGGTTATGGAATCTCTGCGGATATCAAGAAAATGACCAATGTAGAGCATATCCATCAACGTAGTGCTGCTTATGGAATTCCTGGAATGTTCATCGAAGACGGTAACAATGTCATCGACGTCTATGAAGGATTTAAGAAAGCTGTAGATCATGTTCGTGGTGGCAATGGTCCAGTCTTGATTGAAAGTATAACTTATCGCTGGCTTGGTCACTCATCATCTGACCCTGGTAAATATCGTACGCGTGAAGAAGTGGAATTGTGGAAACAAAAAGATCCAATTGAAAACCTCCGCAAGTACCTTATTGAAAATAACATTGCAAGTGCCGAAGAATTGGAAGAAATCCAAGCGCAAGTAAAGGAAGCAGTAGAAGCTTCTGTTAAATTTGCGGAAGAAAGTCCATTCCCACCACTTGAATCAGCATTTGAAGATATTTACGCAGACTAAGGAGAAAGAGATAAAATGGAAACAAAAACAATGTCCTTCCGTGACACTATTATCCTTGCTATGTCTGAGGAAATGCGTCGCGATGAAAATGTATTCTTGATGGGAGAAGATGTCGGTGTCTTTGGAGGAGACTTCGGAACTTCTGTTGGAATGCTTGAAGAATTTGGTCCAGAACGTGTCCGTGACTGTCCGATTTCTGAAGCTGCCATCTCGGGAGCAGCAGCAGGAGCAGCCATGACAGGACTTCGCCCAATCGTCGATATGACTTTCATGGACTTCTCGGTCATTGCCATGGACAATATCGTCAACCAAGCCGCTAAAACACGTTACATGTTTGGTGGGAAAGGGCAGGTTCCAATGACTGTCCGTTGTGCAGCAGGTAATGGAGTTGGATCTGCAGCCCAGCACTCGCAATCACTAGAGTCTTGGTTTACTCACATTCCTGGACTTAAGGTTGTAGCACCTGGAACACCTGCGGACATGAAAGGACTACTCAAGGCTTCTATCCGTGATAATAACCCTGTTATCATTCTTGAGTACAAGTCAGAATTTAACCAAAAAGGGGAAGTGCCAGTTGATCCAGACTACACAATCCCACTTGGAGTTGGGGAAATCAAACGCGAAGGCACAGATGTAACAGTTGTTACTTATGGTAAAATGCTTCGCCGTGTGGTTCAAGCAGCTGAGGAATTAGCTGAAGAAGGAATTTCAGTTGAGATTGTGGACCCTCGTACCCTTGTTCCTCTTGATAAGGATATCATCATCAACTCAGTGAAGAAGACTGGTAAAGTTGTTCTGGTCAACGACGCCCACAAAACAAGTGGCTATATCGGAGAGATTTCAGCTATTATTTCAGAATCAGAAGCATTTGACTATCTAGATGCACCAATCCGCCGTTGCGCAGGAGAAGATGTGCCAATGCCTTACGCGCAAAACCTAGAAAATGCAATGATACCAACAGTTGAAAGCATCAAAGATGCCATCCGTAAAACATATAACAAAGAATAGAATTACATAAAAAAAGTTATGTAAAAAAATAAAGCTGACGAGAAACTTTGTATCTTTTAGGTGCAAAGCTCTTCGTCATTAATATCTTGGATTAGAACACGGGCTAAAAGCTCGGAAAAAAGATAAATCTCCTTGGTTTCATCGAAACCATCGTCGATTTCCTATTTTTCAGTCGCTTTTAACGCCCTTTGTATTATTTAATTGAATTCGGACGGAGGTCTGCGAAAAAAAGATAGATTTCCTTGTGTTCATCGAACACATCGTCAATCTCCTATTTTTTCATGGCCCTCTGCGTCCTTAATATCTTAGTATAGAATTGGAGAGGTCATGGCTGATGACAAGCTAAGAGCGACTCCTGCAGCTAGAAAGTTAGCGGATGATTTAGGAATCAACCTCTACGACGTTTCTGGCTCAGGTGCAAACGGTCGTGTCCACAAAGAAGACGTGGAAACTTATAAAGACACAAACGTGGTTCGCATTTCGCCACTTGCAAAACGAATTGCCCTCGAACATAATATTGCTTGGCAGGAAATCCAAGGAACTGGTCATCGTGGTAAAATCATGAAGAAGGATGTCTTGGCCTTACTTCCTGAAAATATTGAAAACGACACCATCAAGTCTCCTGCTCAGATTGAAAAAGTGGAAGAAGTACCTGATAACGTATCACCATACGGTGAAATCGAGCGTATTCCAATGACACCAATGCGTAAGGTTATTGCCCAACGTATGGTTGAATCTTACCTAACTGCACCAACCTTCACCCTCAACTATGAAGTTGATATGACTGAAATGCTCGCCCTTCGTAAGAAGGTTCTGGAGCCAATCATGGAAGCAACTGGGAAGAAGACTACTGTAACAGACCTTCTTTCACTTGCTGTTGTGAAAACCTTGATGAAACATCCTTACATCAACGCTTCATTGACAGAAGATGGCAAGACCATTATCACTCACAACTATGTCAATCTTGCCATGGCAGTTGGAATGGATAATGGATTGATGACACCTGTTGTTTACAATGCTGAGAAGATGACTCTTTCAGAGTTGGTTGTTGCATTCAAAGATGTCATTGGTCGTACCTTGGATGGCAAATTGGCTCCAAGTGAACTTCAAAATTCAACATTCACAATCAGTAACTTGGGAATGTTTGGCGTTCAGTCCTTTGGTCCTATCATTAACCAACCAAACTCAGCTATCCTTGGTGTCAGTTCGACAATTGAGAAGCCAGTTGTCGTCAATGGTGAAATTGTGATTCGCCCTATCATGAGCCTAGGATTAACCATCGACCACCGTGTCGTAGATGGTATGGCTGGTGCTAAGTTTATGAAGGACTTGAAAGAATTGATTGAAAATCCAATCTCAATGTTGATTTAAGAGCAAGAGTATTCATTTTTAAGATATAGATAAAGGAAGGAAGACATGGCCTTAGAAGTAATTATGCCAAAAGCCGGCGTTGATATGACAGAAGGACAAATCGTCCAATGGAATAAAAAAGTCGGAGAATTTGTAAAAGAAGGAGAAATCCTTTTGGAAATCATGACTGATAAAGTCAGCATGGAATTGGAAGCCGAAGAAGATGGTTACTTGATTGCTATCCTCAAAGGAGATGGGGAAACAGTCCCTGTAACGGAAGTTATCGGTTACCTTGGTGAAGAAGGGGAAAACATCCCAACAGCTGGAGCCGTAGCGCCAGAAGCTAGCCCAGTACCTGTAGCAAGTGCCTCAAGCGATGATGGTAAGAGCGATGATGCTTTTGATATCGTTGTGATTGGTGGAGGTCCTGCTGGTTATGTTGCAGCCATCAAAGCTGCCCAACTCGGCGGTAAGGTTGCCCTTGTTGAGAAATCTGAACTTGGTGGAACCTGCTTGAACCGTGGTTGTATTCCAACCAAGACCTACCTTCATAATGCTGAAATCATCGAGAATATCGGTCATGCCGCAAACCGTGGTATCGTAATCGAAAATCCAAACTTCACTGTAGATATGGATAAACTTTTAGAAACTAAATCTAAAGTTGTTAATACCTTGGTAGGTGGGGTTGCAGGTCTTCTTCGTAGTTATGGAGTTACTGTACATAAAGGTATTGGTACCATCACTAAAGACAAGAATGTCTTGGTAAATGGTTCCGAATTGCTTGAAACTAAGAAAATTATCCTTGCTGGTGGTTCAAAAGTCAGCAAGATTAACGTCCCTGGTATGGAATCTCCACTTGTCATGACCAGTGACGACATTCTTGAAATGAACGAAGTACCAGAAAGCCTTGTTATCATCGGTGGTGGCGTTGTCGGTATTGAACTCGGCCAAGCTTTCATGACATTTGGTTCAAAGGTAACTGTTATCGAAATGATGGACCGTATCGTGCCAGCTATGGATGCGGAAGTATCTAAGAATCTTCGCTTGATACTTGAGCGTAAAGGTATGACCATCTTAACTGACACTAAACTCCAAGAAATCATAGAGGAAAATGGTCAACTTCGTATCAAGGTTGAAGGAAAAGATGATATCATTGCAAGCAAAGCTCTTCTTTCAATTGGCCGTGTGCCAGACCTTGAAGGTATTGGCGATGTTGAGTTTGAATTGGATCGTGGACGTATCAAGGTCAACGAATACATGGAAACTTCTGTTCCAGGTATCTACGCACCAGGTGATATTAATGGTACTAAGATGTTGGCTCACGCAGCTTTCCGTATGGGGGAAGTTGCCGCTGAAAATGCCCTTAAAGGAAATCATGCTGTTGCCAAATTGAATTTGACTCCTGCAGCCATCTACACTCTTCCTGAAGTAGCAGCAGTAGGTCTGACTGAAGAACAAGCTCGTGAGAAATATGATGTTGCTATCGGTAAATTCAACTTTGCTGCCAATGGTCGTGCCATTGCATCAGATGCGGCTCAAGGTTTCGTAAAAGTCATTGCAGATAAGAAATACGGGGAAATCCTTGGTGTACATATCATCGGTCCTGCAGCTGCAGAATTGATTAACGAAGCCTCAAGCATTATCGAAATGGAAATTACTGTTGAAGAAATGCTGAAGACCATTCACGGACACCCAACCTACTCTGAAGTGATGTATGAAGCATTTGCGGATGTTCTAGGAATGGCCATCCACTCACCTAAGAAAAAATAAAAGAAAGATAGATTAGACTGGAAAGGTGTTTTCCAGTCTCTATCGTATAAAGGGATATCATGAAATACATTATCAATCATTCAAACGACACTGCCTTTAATATTGCCTTGGAAGAATACGCCTTTAAACACCTTTTGGATGAGGATCAAATTTTCCTACTTTGGATTAACAAGCCATCTATCATTGTTGGTCGTCACCAGAATACCATCGAAGAAATCAACCGTGATTATGTTCGCGAAAATGGCATCGAGGTAGTTCGCCGTATCAGCGGTGGTGGAGCTGTTTACCACGATTTAAATAACCTCAACTACACGATTATTTCAAAAGAAGATGAAAACAAGGCTTTTGACTTCAAGAGCTTCTCAACTCCAGTTATCAACACTTTGGCTCAACTTGGGGTTAAAGCTGAGTTCACAGGTCGTAACGACTTAGAAATTGATGGCAAGAAATTCTGTGGCAATGCCCAAGCCTATATTAACGGCCGTATCATGCACCACGGTTGCTTGCTCTTTGACGTTGATTTGTCAGTCCTCGCAAATGCCCTCAAGGTTTCAAAGGACAAATTTGAATCAAAAGGTGTGAAATCCGTTCGTGCTCGTGTGACTAATATTATCAATGAATTACCAGAAAAAATCACAGTCGAAGAATTCCGTGATTTACTCTTGGAATACATGAAAAAAGAATACCCAGAGATGACTGAATACGTTTTTTCTGAGGAAGAATTGGCTGAAATCAATCGCATCAAGGATACCAAGTTTGGTACTTGGGACTGGAACTATGGTAAATCACCTGAATTTAACGTCCATCGTGGAACAAAATTCACTAGTGGTAAGGTGGAAGTCTTTGCTAACGTTACTGAATCAAAAATCCAAGACATCAAGATTTATGGTGACTTCTTTGGAATCGAAGACGTTGCTGCAGTAGAAGATATCCTTCGTGGGGTGAAATACGAACGCGAAGATGTCCTTAAGGCGCTAGAAACCATTGATATCACACGCTACTTCGCTGGTATTAGCCGTGAAGAAATCGCTGAAGCGGTAGTTGGATAAATCAAAAAAGAAGTTGGTTGTAGGACCAGCTTCTTTTTTAAAAATCAAATATTACATAATTTATTTTATGTATTTTATAAACTATCTAGAGCATTCTTTTGTTCATCATTAACGATATGGGTATAGAGGTCAGTAACTTGTGTACTGGCGTGTCCTAGCTGGTGACTGACCAAAACTTGCGATTTAGTGGCATCATAGAGCCTGGTTGCTAGGGTGTGGCGTAGTTTATGGGGTGTTACACGAACTTTGAAGTCCTCAGAGTACTTAGCAACCATCTTTTCCACGCTGGAAGCATCGATACGATTGGGAACACCTCTATAAAGTGTTAAAAAGAGGGCTGTATCCGTCTTTTCCGTCTTATAGCGTTGATTTCGAATGGCCAGATAATTTTCTAGATAAGGCTTGGCAAAGGCAGCGACATTGACAGAGTCACGTTTGCCACCTTTTCGAGTGACATCAATAACCATCATTTTTAGATTGAGATCTCTTAGATCTAGATTAACAGCTTCAGATAAGCGGACACCAGACGCCAATAGAAGGGCAATAATGGCCAAATCACGTTCTTTATTTTTGTTGAATGATGAGAGAGCGCGATTTGAAAGTTGTTGTGGATACTCTTGGTCAATATAAGTTAGAAAACCTTCTGTTTCATCACCTAAAAAGAGTTTTTGCTTGATGTTTTCAGCTCTGGCAGCAAGCGTTTCTTTCTTTTTCTTTGTTGAAACTTTCTTCATTACATTACGATAAAAATAAGGTTCCCCCTGATCGTTTTCAACCTCCTCGGTCAAATACTTGTAAAGACTAGAAAGTGCTGACAAAGTACGATTGATAGTTGTCTGTGAAACACCTTGCTTTGTTGTATTAGCATTAAGCAAAGGACGTTCACGTAGGTAAAGGATAAAGGATTCCATGTCTTTCTTAGACATATTTTCCAAGACAGATAAAGGAATATCAGACATTTTATCAGCGTTTGAAATACCAGACTCCAAAACCCAGCTGAAAAATCGATCGTATTCCTTGAGGTATTCGTACAAGGTTGTAAAACTGTAAGGAACAGCAAGCTTAGATTGGTAGTATTCCAGAACATACCAGGGCATGATTTGTTTTAGTTTGTCGATTCGTTCCAGTAAAATCTCACGTTTCATGTATTTTCTCCATAAATAAGTCTACTAGTAGTATAGCATAGACTTATTTATTTTTCAAGAAAATTATAGTTTTTCGGAAAGATGTTATAGAGGACATAGATGCAAAGAAAACTATATAACCATACGAAAAATTCTTCTTTATACATCATCATACTTGACTAACATATTAGGTATTTTTGTTTCAAGACTTTTGCGGACTTTTCCTTGTATTGCAGTGTCCATTTGGCTGTTAATACTTGTTATTGTTGCTTTAGTATCTCTTGCAATTGTTTTCGATTTTTGGTCAAAACTTTCTTTTATTTGATTTTTAGCGACCTTTGCCAATTGGCATTGAGCCAGGATACGATTTCTTTCCATCATGCGATACATTTGTTTTAGAGCGTATTGGTATTCTTCATCAGTATAGTACTCATTCATTGGTGCTTGCATAATTTCTCCTTAGTTTTTGATATTCTTCATCTAAGATATTTTTTCTTTGTCGAAATTCTTTATCTATTTTTTCTTTTTCTTCTTCCAGTTTTATTTCATTAGTTCTATAGACTTGGTTAGAATGATATCTCAAATTTTCTATGTCTGTAAAGTACTCTCTAACACAATCAGCTGGTGATGAAAACTTTCTTAATACTAGGTACATTATATCAGCTTCTTCGTTCATGATCCTTTCCAATCTTGCAGAACGTTCCTCTAATTCTAGTGTCTTTTTCTCTAACTTGTTCTTTTCCAGATAGTATTGTTCTTCGAGGTTAAGAATTTCCCTCTCTTTTTGTCTAATGGCATCCCATTTTACATCTCTGCTTTCCATTGTCTGAACTCCTTAGCAAATTGTGTGTCTGTTGCCACTGTTTTTTCGATGACTTCCTGTAATTGTTTATCTAACTGTTCAAATGCTTGGGCGGGAGCATTCATCTTAGCGACTATTTGATCCGTTTCTGCCTGAAAAGTATCGATAAACTGTGCTTGAGTGATACCTTGGCTAGCAAAAAGGGCCTCAACCTCATAGGGAGCCAAGGCTGTGTAGCTTGTAAAATCGATTTTTGACCAAATTTCTTGTAATTCTTGATTGGCGTTTTTGGCTAAGGCGCTCACTTCATCAGCTCCAGTTCTTGCTGCCGTAGCCATTGATGATGATAGGATAGAACCTTGAGCTGCATCTAAGTATATTCCCTCAGAGCTACTAATGCCACCTGATGACCATTTTGACTTCAAGTCCTTGTAATGAGCCATTCCTCGGAGACTGTTGGCATAAGCTCGATAAACACCACTAATTAAGGGTTTTCCACCTTTACCATCAACAACTTGACCTGTTACAGGATCAAACTCCCAATCATCGATATTGTGGCTAGTTCCGTCCAGCCAGTATATTGTATCAGGCATTTTTAAGAAAGATTTATTAAACCATTCGGGGTGATTGAAATCATTGATAACGACAACATTATCAGACTTTCTACGATAATCAATAAACATAGCTGGATTTTTGTCTATGAATGCTTTTTCGTCATTAGAAAGTGAAAGATAATAAAACCAAGCATTGAAGGTTGTCGTAGGGATGTGGTATTTAGCTCCTACCTTTAGCATATAAGAGCCTTGTGAATAACCTGATAGATGACTAACTTCATATCTGGGATCGTCCATGATTTCTTTTACGAAACGGTCCGCTACAAAATATTGGGGTGACAAAGATGTATCTCTTTCTACCAGAGCTGTAGAAATGTCAATCTTAGTAGGACTCCCTGGATCAGTCCCTGCAGCAATCACAGCTATACTTTTATAATCCGGTTTGCCGTTGACCATAGGAGCTACCGCCAAACCATCAAAACCTGTTCCTGCGTCAGACTTAGTCGCAACAACACGGAATTCTTGACCATCGGAGGTAGTTATAGTGTTGGTTTCATAGCTAGCTAATTCAGAATCAGGTTTATTAACAACATGCTTTTTATATTTTCGTCTAGCAAACTCTGAATTCACACTGTAAACCCCATTATCTCTATTTAAATTATTAAGCTGTTTATCTGTATAATTAAATGTCATTATTGCTCTCCTTCGTCGTTATCAGAATAAGTTACCCTGATTTTCGAAGTGGTTTTACCCTTGTTTTCATTCAAAAATTGTCTATCTTTTATTCTTCCTTCCCATTCCAACGAAGCATCAGTTATTTCCTCAGTGTCTAAAGAATATCCAATCCCATACTTAATTTTTCTTTCATCTTTGAACTTGATTTCTACATCACAAGACCATGACCCTGGTGGGTTTGTATAATCAGGATTCATAATCTTGATCTCTTCTATCCCCTCATAAGAGTTTTTTAAAGCATTTACCAAACTAACTTCATACTCTCTATTCCGACGTTCTTCTTGAGATTTCCCTAACATGCTAAACATAAAAACACCTC
>NZ_KV794152.1:471070-472686 GCF_001808665.1 Streptococcus sp. HMSC070B10
AACATAAAAACACCTCCTGCTGTGATAATTGCGAGTGACACAACGATTAATATCCATTTATGACTTTTTTTAATGCTGGAATTATTCATTTAAGTTGTTCTCCTTTTTCTTATTACTATACGATTAGCCTATATTACACTATAATAAGAAAAAGTTGATTTACTTCTATCAGTTTTAGTAGGACTCTCTGGATTCGTCCCTGCAGCAATCACAGCTACATTTTTATAATCCGGTTTGCCGTTGACCATAGGAGCTACCGCCAAACCATCAAAACCTGTCCCTGGGTCAGACTTAGTGGCAACAACACGGAATTCTTGACCATCAGAAGTGGTTATGGTGTTGGTTTCATCCGAAAATAACTTATCATCTGTTTTGGATACAACCTTCTTTTCAACTTCCCTTTCAGCATACTCAGAATTTACACTATAAACATTTTTCCCTTGATTTAATTCATTAAGTTGTTTATCAGTATAACTATACACCATTAATATTCTCCTTCTGAACCGTCTGAATAAACAACTTTTGTGAGTTTATTTGTCTTTCCCAAGTGACTATTCAAAAAATCTCGATCCTCTTTTCTGTTCTCTCTCTCTAAAGATATGTCAGAAATACGTTTATCTTTTTTCGAATAATTAATTTTATATTTTATACTTTTCTCATTAAAAAATAGTTCAACTACGCAAGTCCAACTTCCTGGTGGGTTTGTGTAGTTAGCATTAGAAAAACTAATTTTTTCAATACCCTCATAACTATCTTTTAAGGTTTCAACCAAACTAACTTCATATTCTCTATTTCGACGCTCTTCTTGGGATTTCCCTAACATAGAAAACATAAAAACACCTCCTGCTGTGATAATTGCGATTGACAAAAATATTAGTAACCTTTTATGACTTTTTTTGATGCCAGAATTACTCATTTAAGCTTTTCTCCTTTTTCTTATTATACTATAAGAAAGATTAGTCTATATTACACTATAATAAGGAAAAGTTATTTCAGATTTATCAATCTCAGTAGGGCTCCAAGGATCTGTCCCCGCAGCAATCACAGCTATACTTTTATAATCCGGTTTGCCATTGGCTATAGGAGCTACCGCCAAACCATCAAAACCTGTTCCTGAGTCAGACTTAGTGGCGACAACACGGAATTCTTGACTATCGGATATTATGGTGTTTGTTTCACCTTTATTTTTAGGCGAAGGAGTAACAATTTTGTAACCCTTTCGCTTGACATATTCTGGATTGGAACTATAAACATTTTTCCCTTGATTTAATTCATTAAGTTGTTTATCTGTATAAGTGAAAACCACTACTGTTCTCCTTTTTCTTTATCCGAATAATATATAGTAACTAAAGATGTTGTTTTCCCTTTATGAGAATTCAATATTTCCCACTGGTCATTTATTTCTTTATTTGTTTTTCCATTAACAAAACCATTATAATTTTCAACTTCATTTAAAGAGTGGCCTACACGATATTCTATTTTTACTTTATCTGAAAATAGAATATTTACATCACAAGACCAGTCGCCCGGAGGGGTTGTATATTCTGGATTGGAAATTTTAATCTCCTCAATCCCTTCATAGGAATTCTTTAAAGCATTCACCAAACTAACTTCAT